>DASYEA010001252.1:0-3695 GCA_036499265.1 Schlesneria sp.
ACGAAACCAGCACGATCTTTTTCGGCGTGAACGTCAGTTGTGCCAAGTGCCACGATCATCCTTTGGTCGACGACTGGAAGCAGGATCACTACTACGGCCTGGCCGCTTTCTTCCAGCGGACCTACGTCACGAAGAAGAATCTGGTCGCCGAGAAATTTTCCGGAGAAGTGAAATTCAAGACCACCAAGGGTGAAGACAAAGTCGCTCGACTGATGTTTCTCACCGGCACCATCGTCGACGAGCCCGTTGTTGAGGTCAGCGCAGACGAACGCAAGAAGCGTGATGAAGAAGTCAAAAAACAAATGCAGGACGACAAGGCTGGTCCTGTTACGAAGCCATCATTTAGTCCGCGAGCCAAGCTCGTCGAAATCGCACTGCAATCCGGCAACGATCAATTGTTTGCAAAAGCCATCGTCAATCGAGTCTGGGCGATGTTCCTGGGGCGAGGTATCGTTCACCCACTCGATCAGATGCATTCGGGAAATTCGGCCAGCCACCCCGAACTCTTGGATTGGCTAACGCGTGATTTGATCTCTCACAAGTACGATCTACGACGCCTGGTCCGCGGCATTGTTCTCAGTCAGGCCTACGCCAGATCCAGCGAATGGTCCGGCTCAACCGCCTCTCCTTCAGCCGATCTGTTCGCGTTCGCATTAATCCGCCCTCTCTCACCGCGGCAATACTCCATGTCACTTCGCATGGCCAGTGCCGCTCCTGATACGTACAAGCCCGAATCCAGTGGCGACGAATGGCAGAAACGTCGCGACGAACTCGAACGAAACTGCGAAGGATTCGCCCATCAATTCGAGCAACCAGGTGAAAATTTCCAAGTTGGCGTCGATGAAGCACTCCTCTTCAGTAACAGCCCCCAGGTCGCTGACGATTACTTGCGAGATTCATCCGACCGCCTTGTCGGTGCGATTCGCTCTGAAACAGACAAGTCAAAACAGATCACCACAGCCTACTGGGCCACACTCACACGTCCCCCAACGGGGGAAGAGTTGACGGCCTGCGAGCAGTTCCTTGATAAACGATCAGAACCCGTCGCCGGCCTGCGTCAAATGGTTTGGGCACTGCTGACAAGCCCAGAATTGCGTTTTAATCATTAGTGTTCGATGTAGCCAATCTCGCTAAAAGATTGGGTGTTCATCCCACCAAGCAACTCCTGATGACCACTTAAATAATCGGCCAAAGGACAAACAAATGACGCATGCGAACTCTTCGTTCTGTGGCTCGCTCGATCACGGTGTCAGTCGACGAGGTTTCCTGGGCACGACCGTATTCGCCGGAGCGACCGCCTTTGCCGCGAATATGAGAGTGATGGATGCTCTCAAAAACCCATGTCTCGCTGCGGAACTTAAGCGTCAGCAAAAGAGCGTGATTCTGCTGTGGCTCGGCGGTGGTGCCAGCCAATTTGAAACATGGGACCCCAAGCCTGGCCGCTTAACCGGCGGACCGTTTCGGGCGATCTCCACGGACATTCCCAGCGTCCAGATCAGTGAATTGATGCCCAAGATGGCACAACGACTGAAGACCACTGCCATCATCCGTTCCCTAAACACTCGCAACGCAGATCATGGTGGCGGAACACGTTTGATGGAGACCGGCCGCGCGATGGAACAAGCGGTCGATTACCCCGATTTGGGAGCGTTGATCGCCCGCGAACTCGGCCGGGTTGATAGCCAGGTTCCCGATTACGTCTCGATGTATTCTGAAACAGAAGGTCGACACAAAGGTGGGGCTGGCTTCCTCGGAGCGCGCTATGCTCCGACCTTTCTAACCGAAAGCATGATCCCACCGAATATACGTCGACCCGATTCGATGACCGAAATCGACCATCAGGAGCGAGCCGACCTGCAGAAGATGCTGGCCAAGCGATTCGCCGATAAGCGATACGATCCCTCTGTCGCCAGTCACGGCATGGCCTACGAACGTGTTCGCGGGATCATGGCCAGCGAGAAGCTGTTTGACATCAACATGGAGCCGCAGTCCGCTCGAGATTTCTACGGCCCGACTCAATTCCAGGAACAGTGTCTGATCGGCCGCAGGCTTGTCGAAGCGGGCGTACCGTTTGTGAAAGTCGCTCGTGCGTGGTGGGACAGTCATGGTCAGAATTTCGAAACTCACTTGGAACTCTGCGCGGATCTGGACCAGGGAATGTCTGCTCTGCTCGACGATCTACAGCAACGTGGCCTGCTGGAGAGCACCTTGGTGATCACCCTTGCAGAGTTCGGTCGGACACCGCACATCAACGCCAGTCTGGGCAGAGATCACTTTGCGAGCGCCTGGAGCTGCACGCTATCGGGCTGCGGGATCAAGGGGGGAGCCGTCTACGGCAAGACAGACGAAGACGGGCGCAAAGTCGTGGATGGTGAGATGAGTTCTGGCGATCTCTTCGCCACCATTTTTGAAGCCCTGGGGATTGACCACAAGAAGGAATATCATCTGGGCTCACGACCAATCCCGATCGTCGATTTCGGGGCGAAACCGGCCACCGCGATCCTGGCCTGAAGGAGAAACCAGCGAGCGACGTATTGCTCTTCCATTACAAAATGCATGACACTGGTCGGCTGCTTTGGATGACCAGTGCTATCGCGACAAGATCGTGATGCCTCTGCCTCGAACTGTATCAAACGACGACTTCGCTCACTGCCCTGCTGTGTCCTGGAGATCCCAAAATGTCGACCGCAGACCCCACCAAGTTCAAGATCACCAAGACGGCACGAGCGAAGGGCATCGCGTTCTGCATTACTCAATTGCCGGGCACTCAACGCTTGGCTTACGGTAGTTCTGATTTCAAAGTGTACGAACTCGATCTGGCGGGAGAAAAGCCGCTGACCATCGAGTACACGGGCGAGGGCCATCAGAGCTACGTCACCGGGATCGCCTACGCCGCAGATCAGATCGTAACAGGAAGCTACGACGGACGGCTGATTTGGTGGAACATTCAAAAACGAGAGCCGCTACGCTCCATCAACGCTCACGAAAAGTGGATTCGCGATGTCATCTCTTCGCCCGACGGCAAAGTGATCGCCAGCGTCGCCGATGACATGCACTGTAAGCTGTGGGACGCAGCCACCGGCAACTTGTTGCATACTCTGGTCGGCCATCAAGCCCTGACACCGCATTACTTCCCATCGATGCTCTATGCCGTGGCATTCTCTCGTGACGGTCAGTTGCTGGCGACTGGTGACAAGGTCGGTCACATTGCAGTCTGGGATGTCGCGTCCGGCAAGAAGGTGTCAGAACTTGAAGCACCGGTCATGTATACTTGGGATCCAAAGCAGCGCCGGCATTCCATCGGTGGCATCCGCAGTCTGGCATTCTCGGCAGATGGCAAATTGATCGCGGCCGGGGGTGTCGGGACGATTGGGAACATCGATCACCTGGACGGCCCCTCGCGAGTTGAGATTTTCGACTGGGCCACAAAGCAACGAGTCCAGGAAATCTCCGACACCAAATTCAAAGGCCTGGTCGAGCAGATCGCGTTCTCTAGCGAAGGAAACTGGCTCGTCTGCGCCGGCGGCGACAATGGCGGCTTCGCCTCGTTCTATGACACACAAACAGGGAAGGTACTGCATCAAGACAAGATGCCCATGCATGTCCACAAGTTCGTCTTGGGCGAGACTCAGGACACCCTTTACGCCTCAGGTCACGAGCAGATCGCAATGCTCGAATTCAAAGCTGATCCACCT
>DASYEA010001253.1:0-4471 GCA_036499265.1 Schlesneria sp.
GTCCTCGACTCGGTAACCTTCAAGACCCAGCTGACGATACAATGCCTCCGCGGACATGCTGAAACCCCCTTTGGAATGCGTGCTGCTAACACAACTCCATTGGGAACCAGCCTGTCCGCTTTTTCAAATCATCCCCCCAAAATTGTCGGATGAACCTTTTTTCTGCCAGGGTTGAACCGTGGCATCGAGCTCAGCTTGATCAATCAGTCCATTGAGGTTCGTATCGACATACAGAAACAGCCCGAATACATCGGTGACCATCTCCGAGCCGGCCAATACTTCATCCCACTCCCAGCGACCATTTCGGTTTTGATCCCGCTGGTTGAAGACACTGGTGGCTTTCTCCGCATCGGTACCGTACTTCGAGTTGAATTCAGACAAATCGATGACGCCATCCTTATCCGTATCGAAATAGGCAATCGCTAGCAGGTCGACCACACCTCCACCTGGTAAGCGGAGCTGAGAACCATCTGATCGACGAATTCCATGCGCAACCTCTCCTCGGGCGAGGTCGGTTCGGGAGCGGTCGTAATGGGTTCGCTGGCTACTGGTTGTGCTTGTTCACTGGCCGGGCATTGGGGTTTCGGTATGAGAACCAGCAGTGCTGCGACGTTGCGCCAACAACCGTCTCCAATTTGGATTTCCACCTGCGGAGACAAACGGCCCGCGAGCACCGTCGAAGCCGCACAGGCTCTGCTCAGCCTCCGAGCGGTGTACCTCAATGGCGACTGGAAACCCTTCATCGAATACCGCATCCAGCAAGAACAGGCTGAAATCTACCCGTATACACTCTCACTCGCCGCGTAGCGGAAGGCGAGTTACATCCAGCCGATTAAGGTCATGACTCCCGATAACAATGCGATCATCACAGCCATCAAGACTTCGACCTCCCGGACACACATATGAGGTCGAGAAAGCGGACGTCGGTAGAAAATCCAAAATGCGGCGACCAGCAGGACCAATGACCAGAACAGTCTGATCGCGTTCGAGTGAAAGAAATAGTACGCCATCCACGAGGCTGAGAAGGGGACAAACAGCAGGAACCCCAAGGCAAAATTCGTGGGGCCGCTCATTAGATCAATTCGAGCAGGCGAAACACTCCACTTCGCATGTCGTGGAAGTCGCGAGCGAACCAAGTTGACGAACTCAATCATCTGGTCCAGTCCGCGAACCAAGACCACCCCTTTTTCGCTTTGAGTGATTCTCAAGCTGCTGCGAACGACATCGGTGTGCGGACGTTCGTCGACTGACTGAATCAAATCCCAGTTCACTTCGCGGATGAACCGCCGCCACCGCATCTGCAGTTTATCAGCAGAGATTTCGTAGCGAATGGCCACCCATGAGGAGAAGTCGGCAAAACCGCTGATCAGAGCACAGAAAGCCATGGCAGGTCCCGCACCGAAGCGAATGAGTTCGCGAATCTCTTCGCTGGCAGGCATCATCCACAGGCGAGAATCATTGAAGAGTCGAATCGGCAATTGCCAAAGCTGGTCGAAGGGAATCGCAGGAACAAGCCAGTGTGACACCAGCAGAAACAGACCCCAACTGACCAGGATGCCGCCACCACCACACAGGGTCTGCAGCCAGAGATTCCTGAGATAGCGTGGTGAGACCGAATAACTGCGAGTGATGTCGTTCATATTGAGCCTCGCCGAATCGCGAGGAACAGACGTGAAGGCGAACGCCACCGGATTATACGCAGTCGATCAAGCCCCGCGAGACAACTGAGTCGCCCGACCCACTCGCGCTCAATGACTGGCGGCAAGTTTGTCAATCAGATAGTCGACAACTTGAGCGTGCTTCACATCTTCGGCACCCGGGTAAACCAACTCACAGGGTACCTTCACGCTGCTCATCTTCTCTTGCAGCTTGACGCCAAAGTTAGAAGTATGAGTTGGGTCTTTTTGATCGCGACCAAGTGCGGGAGGAGCGTTGTAGTAGAGGTAAACGGGGGGATCATCCTCTGTCACAAGGGAGTACGGCGAATATTCCTGAATCCACGGCAGAATTTTTTCCCGCTGCGCCAGAAACCCCTCGAAGTCGCGAACGTCTTTTCCGTTCACCTTCTTGAAGATGCCGAAGGCGTGACTGCCATAGTTGCTGTTCGGCGTCCATTCTTTCATCTGCTCGGGGTCGAGCGTCGTCTGAGCCCCGTTCACAGCGGCACACAGCAATCGCGTCGATTCGCGCGAGATCGGATCGTCACTCCTCGAATCAGCCAGATCATCGCGGAATGCCAGCCATAGACTGGTGCAAGCTCCCGCCGAGCCACCTGATGCGCCGATTCTTTGCTTATCGATATTCCATTCGCCCGACTTGCTACGCACAAACTGCAATGCCCGAGCAGCGTCGTGCAGGGGAGCCTTCACCGGAGGTTTGACGTTATCGACAATCGCCTCCTGGATGAATCGATATTCAACCGAGACGACCGAGATCCCATTCTTCAAGTATTGCGGCAGCACTCCCGCCAGACCACTCATGCGGTTCCCGCCTTGCCAGCCTCCACCGTGAATGAAGAAGACGAGGGGTGCAGGTTTGTCGGATTCAGCCTTCCAGAAGTGCATCACCTGTTTTGGGTGGGAGCCGTACGCGACATCAGCTCGAGTCGGAGGAGGCGGTGCCGGAAGCCGCGCTGGTTTGGAGGTCTCTTCAGCGGAAGCGGCCATCGCAGACAAGCACAACATCGCGATCACATTCGACCAGAACGCTCGCATACCATCTCTCCGCTATGCCCGCGAATTCACTGCTGACTTCATCACCAATTGTTTGGCGAACGCCATCTCTTCGCAAGTGCGGATCGGCTTCGGCCTCACAAAAGTGATGAACATGAACGAGGTGAGGCCCTATCGTGCAGAGCGACCAGACACTTCGCAATTCGTCATTTGCCCAATGCGGCGACAACTTCGGAAACATTCGGTCAGGCGATTGCTAAGGTGGATCGAAACCGCCCGGATTCCACGGATGACATCGGCAGATTCGCCAAGCACCACGGGCCGATCCTGAAACCGCACCGTATTTTCTGACCGCCTGAATGTAGTAGTTGCTGCACGACGGTTCGAATCGGCAGTGCTTACCCAGCAGCGGCCCGATAAATAACTGATAAAAACGAACGCACGCGATCAGCAACATGCTGGGAAACTGATAGATCCAAGTCACAATTTTCATGAAGGCAATTCCGCCTGTTGATTGGTCTGGTCAAGCCGTCGACTAAGCCGCTTGACCAACCCTGTCAGCGATTTTCGATAGGCGTCGAGCGAAGCTCGGTCCGCCGCCAGCGGAATGGCAATCAGATCGACTCCCTTTGGAAATTGATGACACTCCAGGCGAAAAGCTTCGCGCAGCCATCGCTTCAGCCGATTGCGATCGACCGCTCCACCGTGCTTCTTGGAGACGCTCAGTCCAATCCGAGTCGTATTGAATTCGTTGCGAGCCACGAACATCAGCAAGACGCCATCGGCTCCCTTGCACTTCAACGCGTAAACGCGTTCGAAGTCGCTGCCGCTTCGTATGCGATTGTGACTAGAAAAGCGGGTCTTGGGCATATTGTGTTCTAGACGCAGTCTGCGAAAACGACGTGATTCACTCGCGCTCGTCAGGCGGATCAGGTGATTCGTGGAGCGGCTGATGTGCATCAGGCAGAGATGATTCGGTCACTGTTGGCTTCGGGGGTTTCAAGAACCAGAAATCGCGTTCGGAACGGGCGCCGTTCGGCAAGGGCCGACGAATTTGTCGTCGCAATCGACCCGCCCAGAGAATCGTCAGTGCGGCTAATGCCAGACCACAAATCACAATTCCAGCAAGCGCTGCGAGTCCCGAATAGGCTTTGATCTGCTTTTCAGTGGGACGCTTTGGACCGACGACTGCTGGATCATCGCTGGCTTGGGCAGCGGCTTCTGACTCTGCCGCATTGACCGGAAGCATCCCCTGCCACAGCGACTCGCCGAAGACAGAGCCAAGCGCCAGCAGCATCACCAAACTGACAAGGAGTTGTCGCCAGCCAAGTCGCGTCGGCAGACTCGATTGGAGTTCAGGATCGTTCATGCGGACGTTCCTCCTTGATCGCAAACTCACCACAGGCTGCTGCGCGGCGATGTTTCGCTGGCAGCCAGTTGTTCATAGAGCTTCTTGTCTGCATCGCTGAGCCCCTTGGGGACGGCGATCTTGATCACCACGAACTGATCCCCCGGCTGATTCGTCTGCGGATCCTGAATCCCCTTGCCGCGCAATCGCAGCTTGGCACCGCTGGATGTCCCGGCAGGAATTGTCATGACCACATTTCCTTCGTTCAGCGTGGGGACTTCGACCTTGGCCCCCAAAGCAGCCTCGGAAGGAGTGATGGGCACCTCCAGCAGCAGGTTCGCGCCCTCGCGTCGAAAATAGCGATGCGGTTTAATTTCAATCGTCAAATACAGATCGCCAGCGGGACCGTTTTTAGTCCCCGGAGCCCCCTGACCGGATAAGCGGATCACCT
>DASYEA010001254.1:0-12154 GCA_036499265.1 Schlesneria sp.
TTCAGGCTGCCACGAATCACGATGCAGTACGTCTTCCTGGTATTGTTCCCAAAGCCAAGCGAGTCATCTTCCTCTTTATGGCTGGCGGGCCGTCGCAACAAGATCTCTTCGATCCCAAGGAGTTCATCCGCGAAAGGCACGGGCAAAAGATCGATTCGCCGCTGCGTCCCGAGGTCATTCAAGTAGGGACCGAGAAGTACTTGGCACTGGGAGCGGTGGCCCCAGTCCGACCGCGCGGTGAATCGGGAATGATGATCTCGGATCTCATGCCGCAGCTGTCGAGCATTGCGGACGACATCTGTCTGCTGCGTGGCATGAACGCAGATAATCCGCAGCACGCAAGTGCGACAAACCAGTTTCACACGGGTGTGTTCACCGAAGTCCGGCCTTCGATGGGAGCTTGGATTAGCTATGGACTCGGAACCGAGAATCAAAACCTACCGAGTTTCATCAGCATTCACGCTCCCGGATTGCGAACGTACGGCTCCAGTTTTCTGCCTGCGGCCCATCAAGGGACTCCACTTACCGTTCCGCTCAATCAACAGACATTGCCGATCGAAAACCTGCTGAATGCCTCGTCCAGCGGGGCGATCCAACGAAGTCGCCTCGACATGACGCGGCGACTCAATCAGCAGTTGGTCGACGATCTGCACGGCGACAGCAATATGGAAGGGATGATCCAGAACATGGAACTCGCCTTCCGTATGCAAACCACGACTCCGCAGCTCGTCGATCTCTCGAAGGAAACACAAGACACGTTTGATCTCTACGGCATCGGTAGCGGTAAGGCGAGTGACAAGAATGGCCGCGCGTGCCTTCTGGCGCGGAAGTTGAGCGAATCGGGCGTGCGGTTCGCGCAAGTGACGATGGATGGCTGGGATCATCATGGCGACATTCGCGGCAACCTGCCGCGGCTCTGCGAACAAACCGATCAACCGGTCGCGGGCCTGATCAAAGATCTAAAGCGGCGAGGGTTACTCGATGATACGCTTGTGCTCTGGTCCGGCGAATTTGGGCGAACTCCCTGGAGCCAGGATCTCAGCGGCACAGCGCCGATCGACACACATGGTCGTGAACATCAGCCCGAAAGTTTTTGTGCCTGGATGGCTGGAGGTGGAATCAAGCCGGGCTTTACCTACGGCGAGACCGATCACATGGGCTATCGGGTTGTCGACGGCAAGGTCCATATCCACGATCTCCACGCGACGATGCTGCATCTGTTGGGCATCGACCACACGAAACTCACCTCGAATCACCTTGGGCGCGATTTCAGGCTCACCGATGTTCACGGCTCTGTGGTGAAAGAGATCCTGGCATGAACAGTCTGGAGCGAAGAACCTGTCGCGGCCATGACTGATCAATTTCCGCTCGATCCGAATCATGGACGATCGAGCACAGAGATGCATGTTCCGGAGGAAAAACACCCTGAATTTTCGACGAAGTCTTCAAAACAGTGGGTTGCGAGAATCCGCTCATTACCCCCGGCAGGAGTCGAACCTGCGACCTGAGCTTTAGGAAAGCTCCGCTCTATCCAGCTGAGCTACGGGGGCGAGTGGCCTCGGATTCTATCGGGCGGTGGCATTTCGCGAAAGAATGGCGTGAGATCTTTCGCGGTGCGGAATACGGCTACTTGTTGATCTTGCCCGTCGCCGGGATCTTCATCATCTCTTCTGCGAAGTCTTGGAGGTCGTCTAGCGAGGCGTCTTTGTGTTCGCGGCGGAGCCAGGTTCCGTAAGAGATGCGTACAGGAGCGGTCGGGAGAGGCTTGGTCCAGAGGAGGCCGTCGCCGCTGATTACCGCGGTTGCTTTTTTGGGTTCGGCACGGGCTCGCAGTTGGACTTCGCTTCGGTCTTTGGTGAATGTAATGAAGACGTATTCATCGCTGATCACCCCGGACTTTTCGCGGGTCCATTCCAATGCTTCCATCCGCTCGACAAATTGGTCGCCCAGCTTCGCGGGGGTTGATCCAGACAATTCGTATTCGATCTGCTTCTGATCGACATCGTACTTGACGGCCGCAGCACCCTTGGGCAACGTGAGATCAGCAGCTTCGATACCGGGCTTTGCTTTTTTCTTGTCGGCGGAATCTGGCTTCTTCAGTTGCCAGGAAGAACGTTCGACATCGCCGACCAGGATGCGCGTCTTGCCTTCGGGCAGAGCAATAAGCCGGATGAGGACATCCTGCTGTCCACAGATGTAGGGCAGCCACGCTTTCTCGTCCTTGAACTGTCGGCCTGCTTCTCGTGAGAGCCAACCTGCGGCCTCCATTTCGATATCGAAGAACTCGGTCGTCTGTTTGAGATCCAGCTTGGTGTTGGCGACCAGCAACAAATTGGTGGAACGATCGAATTCAATCCACCCTGCGTCGGGAGGAATGGGTAGTGATTTGTTCGATACGCTGATGTTGGTCTGTACGACTAACTCTTCGGTCGAGTCCGCGGGATATCCGATCGAAATCGACAGGTCGCTGCCACCCTGCATCATGGAGATCCGACGAGCGTCGGGCTCTTCATTGCTGGAGGAATTCAGCCGCGTATAAGCGGTCCAACCAGCTTCGTGGAATTGCTTCAGAATGGTGACCTCGACACTGGTCAGGTCATTCTTGGTGCGATAGGAATTGGACGAGAATGAACTCCAGTTCCCCTTGGAATCGGTCGCGGTGATTTTGGGGAGCCAGCCGACGTTATAGTTGCCAGCGAAATGCAGACTGACTTGCAGACCAGGTGGCTGACCGGGAACTGGCGGGGCCGCATTGAACGCGAGGTTAAGTTCGCAGCCCTCTTTGCGAAAGACGAATCCACCTTGTGCGGTCGTTGCCGCTTCCGTCCAACCCGCTTTGTCCAGTATGTAACGATAGAACTGAATCGCGTCGGCCTGGTTGCAGGGGGCGTTGTACGCGCACATCCCGAAATCGCACCATTGCTGTACTGCACCGGGCAGTCTCGGCAGCGAACGCAGGTCGATCACTTTTTGGAGTTGCGCGGGTGTCATCGGGTTTCGAGCATTCGCAGGAAGCGAGGCAGCTGATGGCAGTTGCAGCGGCTCGATACCGATAGCCTTGGCAGTTTCGGTGGAGCCCCAGATGCGGATTCGTCCCAGTTCCGAAGCGACGAGCAGTGCGTTCGTTCCGGGTATCCAACGGATGGCCACGGTGCGGCCGCCGTCGGCATCGATAACTTGAACGGTCTTCCCGGTCTTAGCGTCGACGATGCGAATGTTGTAATCCCCGGAGTAGGTGGCGATCCACTTGCCGTCATCCGAGAAATCGATCAGGCCCGCAGCGTCCTGGAAGACGATGTTGGTCGGCGTCGAGTTCTCGACATCCCACAGGCAGGTCTTGGATTCGGCGTTGTTGAAGGCGAGCCAGCGCAGATCGTGCGAGATGCCGAGGGCCGGGCCACGGACATACCCTTGAGTCAGAGCGGTCTCTTTCTCGCCGCTTTCGACACTCCAGACGCTGACTTCCTTGCTTGCAGTCGCCAGTCGGGTATTGGACAGAAATGCCAGCCCCTTCACTTCCTGATCGGCGATCTTCAGGCTTTTGAGTTTCTTGCCGTCCATCGAGTTCCACAGGCGGACTTCACCCGAGTAGCTGGTAGTGGCGAGTGTCTGTGAGTCCGGGGAAAACGCCATCTCGATCAGATGACTGTCGTGCGCGCGAACGACACTGACGTCGCTTGGATTGGCCATCGACCAGATATGCAGCCAGCCTTTGTCGTCACCCGCGGCGAGACGAATGCCGTCGGGCGAGATTGCGACCGATCGGATCGGGCGTTCCAGAAAGCCAGGTTTGACGTCAGCCAGCAGATCCGGGCCGGGTTGTGAGTCCGCCGTTTTCCAGAGAGTCAGTTTGGCACCGCCGACAACAAATTGCTTTCCATCAGGGCTAACGGCCATCGCCTGCAGGAAGCCATCACCAAACCCGTCGTAGCAGACCAATAGTTGCAGCGGTTCGAAGTCGATGACGCCCCACTTGGCAATTTGTTCGGGCGAAGGTTTGGCCGCGGGCTTCGGTATTGCAGCGGGGGTCGGCTTTCCGGCGTCGGTTGCCTTCGGCTGGGACGTCGTGGGCGCCGGTAACGTGGCCTTGGTTTCGGGCTTCATTGGTTGGACTGGAGCGGCATCTGCAGTCGCATCGGCGGATATGGATGTTGACTTGGCTCCGGATTCAGGCGCCTGCGTTCCGGCGGCGGACGACACTGGGGGCTTGGTTCCGCAGCCACTGCTCGACATCGAAGCGAGGACGACGAAGGCGAAAGACATCTGTGCCGATCGACGGGAAATCCACGAGATTCGCTTGGAATGAGGACACATTGCCGGTTCCCAGTGCTGATGTGATGTCGAAAACTCTGCTGGTGGACAGAGAGCAGCCTGATGTTACCAGCTAGACTGAAGTTGTGTGGATTCCGCTGTGTAAAATCGGAAAGCGTGTCCAGCCAATGAGTTTGATTCGCCGGTCGAGAGCGTTTTGGCGAGTTATCCTCAAACTTCGTTCGATTTCTGCCAGTTTCTCTGTTAAGTCGACGAATAATTCGGGTAGTCACTCTCACACGGCGCAGGCCGTTGTTGTTTTTAGCTGGGTTCGCGTATAATCCCCTGTACTGCTGCAGCGGACACAGTTGTCCCTGTGCCCCCATCGAAGAGGAGATGTTTCAATGTCTATCATGTTGACCGAGAAGGCCGCTGGCGAAATCAAGCGCGTCATGACCGAGCAGAAGCTTCCTGAAACGTCAGTTCTGCGGATTGGCGTAGCAGCCGGCGGTTGCAGCGGTTTCCAATACTCACTGGGCTTCGATACCACGACCGATTCTGCCAAGGATTCCGTCAGTGATCAGCACGGGATCAAGGTTGCCGTCGATAAGAAGAGTTCGCTGTACCTCGAAGGGACGACGCTCGACTTTATGGACGAACTGAATCAACGCGGCTTCAAATTCAATAATCCGAACGTCGTCAAGTCGTGTGGCTGTGGCAGCAGTTTCTCGGCCTGATCTGGTGCGTGTCGTTTGTGAATGAATCATTAAACCCGGCTTGTCGGTCAAGCCGGGTTTTCTTGTTGACCGAGGCGACGGGAAGGACGTGCAATGGATCTGAAAGGTCGAAACGCGCTGGTGACGGGGTCGTCGCGCGGGATTGGCAAGGGCTGTATCATCGAGATGGCTCGGGCCGGTGCGAACGTCGCGATCAACTACTTCTCCCACGCGGGTGAGGCAGAGGCGGTCGCCGAAGAGGCCCGTAGTTTCGGTGTCAAAGCGATCACCCTGCAGGGTGACGTTGCAAGCCGTGAGCGTGTCGAAGGGATGGTCGCTGAAACCGCCGCCGCCTTCGGAAGCCTGGATCTGTTCGTTTCCAACGCGGTCTATAGCGATCGCCAACTGATGCTGGAAGCGGACCTCGAAGGCTTCAAGCGAACCATCGACGTGGGAATGTGGGGCGCATTCTACGGAATGCGAGCGGCCGCGATGCAGATGGTCAAGCAGGGCAAGGGGGGCTCGATTGTCATCATCAGTTCGCCGCATGCGGTGATTCCAATTCCGACGGCGATGGCCTACAACATGGCCAAAGCAGCGATCGATCATATGGCTCGCACGGCCGCGATTGAACTGGCCGAGCATCGTATCCGCGTCAACATCGTTCACCCAGGCTGGATTGATACGCCAGGCGAACGAAAATTCTTCACCGAAGAGCAACTGGCAGCCGGCGGTGCTAAATTACCATGGAAGCGACTGGGCCAACCGAACGAAATCGGCAAGAGCGTCGCGTTCATTTCCAGCAGTGATGCGGACTATATGACCGGCAGCACGATCACGGTGGATGGCGGCGTCAGCTTGCCCTGGTGGTCGTCTCGATCTGATGGCAATCTCTGATTGATGACGTGATTGTTTGCGTCGTCGCGAATTGAAATTTGATAATAGAGCGGGCAGGTGAATCACGTGCCCGCTCCTTTCGTGCCAAGGAACCGCACTTGAACCTTAAAGACTACATCCGCAACGTACCGGACTTTCCCAAGCCGGGGATTCTGTTTCGCGATATCACTCCGCTGTTGCTCCATGCGCCAGCCTTTCGCCACTCGATTCGCCAGTTCGCAGATCACTTCAGCGCGGTGAAACCGACGGCGATTCTGGCGGCCGAGTCGCGCGGTTTTCTGTTCGGGGCTCCGTTAGCACTGGAACTGGGAATCGCGTTCGTTCCCGTTCGCAAGCCTGGAAAGTTGCCGTTCGATAAGCATCGGTTCGAGTACGAACTGGAGTACGGGACCGACACGCTGGAGATGCATATCGACGCGCTACCCGACGGCAGTCGGGTCCTGTTGATCGATGACTTGCTTGCGACCGGCGGTACGATTGGTGCGTGCAAACAACTTGCCGAACAGTGTGGGGCAGAGGTCGTTGGCAGCGGCTTCCTCGTCGAGCTGACATTTCTGAATGGACGCGACCGTCTCAAAGGCTGCGACGTGTTTAGTTTGATCAAGTACGACGGGGAAACGTAACAGTATCGCCTGCAAATGGGCTTGAGAACGTGAATGCTTCGACCAACAGCCAGATCGCCATCAACGAACCAAGCCCGGGTTCGACTGCGTCGTTGCCCTCGCGTCGGTTCAGGATCGCAATTGCGGTCGCGCGGGGCCTGGCCTTGTTACTTGGAACGTTCGCATTGTTGAATGTTCTGGGTGAGCTTCGGAATCCCGGCTTCGATGCCAACTTGTGGTGGATTGATCTGAGGTTCGCTGACCGAACGCTCAACAAAGCGCTCATGATTGCCGCAGGAATCGGGCTGATCACATTCGCGATATGGCCCCGATTTTCCCCGCTGCGCGGCTGGGGCCTTGGCTTGCTTCTCATCGTTTTAATGACAGCAGCGGCGTACAACTGGTGGACTTTTCATCGACTTGTCGTTGCGCACGTGGTGCAGTCGCACGCGTTGTTTCCATTGTCGTCGTTGGTCTTCGGAGTGCTGGCTTTCATCGCCTGGGGACTGCTATTTCGAACTCGAATCGGGCCATCTCACCTTTTGGACCAAGGGGTCATGGTTTTGACGGTGGCGGCCTCTGCGTTGCTGTTCCCGCTGGCGCAAATGTACTGCTTCGGATCGACTGACTATCGTCGTCCCGCAGATTTGATTGTCGTGTTTGGATGTCTCGTCCATGCCGACGGTCGCCCCTCCATGGCGCTTGCCGATCGCGTCACCACCGCAGTTGAACTTTATCACGCCGGGTTTGCTGACCGTCTTTTGTTCTCAGGAGGGCCGGGCAGTGGCGATGTCCACGAAACAGAAGCGATGCGAAATCTGGCGATGGAATTGGGAGTTCCGGCCGAAGCCATCGAATTGGATCGCGAGGGACTGAACACTCAGGCGACCGTTCATAATCTTATCGCGCGATATGATGGGCATGGGCCGAAGCCAAGGGTGCTGGCGGTCAGCAACTTCTATCATCTCCCTCGAATCAAACTCTGCTTTCGACGATCGGAATGGGAAGTCTCAACTGTCCCCGCTGTCGACTCAAGGCGACTGTACTATCTTGAGCGATACATGCTGCGCGAAGTTGCGGCATTGTGGTGGTACTATCTCAATCCGAATTGATCTTTCCCCGTTTCGAACGTCTGCAATAAATCGCCTTCATCAAAATTTCACGAGAAACCATGAGCGAACCAGCACCCTTGTCGTTGCGAGATCTGCAGTCCCTGATTCGTCAGATGTATGGAGCCAAAGACGAAGCTCGCGGCGTCGAAGGGACATTCATGTGGCTGATGGAGGAAGTCGGCGAGTTATCAGCGGCACTGCGGGAAGGTGATCATCAGGCACTGACGCTGGAGTTCGCAGATGTTCTGGCATGGCTCGCCACGATTGCCAACGTTGCCGGGGTCGATTTGGAAGCGGCGGTGCGTCAGAAGTATGGCAGCGGCTGTCCCGGTTGTGGACAGTTTTTATGCCGATGCGATATTAGTGCGAAGCCGTAGTGACTGTTCGCGAATTGACGAATGGCCCTTCGCGGCGCTACGATCATGACATCGATCGTTGCAGTTCTGCACCACCTTGGATTCGAGAATGTTCCGTCCCCCGCCAGGGATCAGACTCCGCATTGCGGCCTTCATCGGAATCCTGGTGATTTCGGGGACCCGTCTCTTCGCTGCTGATGTCGCGAAGATCGATGAGGCCGTCGAGCGCGCCAAAAAGTACCTGCTCGGCCAGAGCAAGAGCTCGGCCGCGGGCAGTTTAGCCTGCTACAGCCTGATCAAATCCGGCATCGACAAAGAGCATCCCGACATTCAACGGTGTGTCCGGGAAGTGGTCGGCAAATGCAGGCCGACAGGCTATGTTCCTGGCAATCACTACAATTACGAGGCCGGTGTCGATGCGATGCTGCTGGAAGCGGCCGATCGCGAAAAATATAAGCCACAACTGGAAATGATTGCTCAGTTCTTGATCGGCAGGCAGCGTCCTCACGGTGCGTGGTACTACCAGATCGAGATTGGCGGAGCGGAGTTTGGTGACACCAGTATCACGCAGTACGCCATCCTGGGATTGTGGGCTGCGGCCCGCGCCGATGTCGAGATTCCGACCGAAACCTGGGAGCGCGCGGGGAAATGGTTGTTGATGACGCAGCGCCGTGACGGCGGGTTCGGCTATCACCCCTCAGATCCAAGGCTCGCAGGGGGTGGTACCGACGTACTGCCAACGATGACTGTCGCGGGGACAGGCTCATTGCTGGTTATTCGTCACGTCCTATTTCGCGATACCGCGATCGACGAGGGTCTGCGACCGGATGTCACGGCGGCACCTGTCAGCACCAAAAGATTCGGGGTGCTGGAACGAATGGTGGATGATAAAGAAAAGAAAGCGAAGGCCAAGGCGAAAGCAAACGCGACGATGTCGGCTGCGGCGTTCGACAAGGCAATCAAAGAAGGAATGAATTGGACCGGAGATCACTTCGCAGAGCCCGCCGCACTGGCCTCTTACGGCAACTACTATTTTTATGGTATCGAACGCATGGGAGCGTTACTTGATGTCGAAAAAATGAAGACACACGATTGGTACCACGAAGGGGCGGATGAACTGCTGCGTCGGCAGTTGAAAGATGGGAGTTGGAGCGATAGTTGCGGTGCGTCACCAGCGACCGCTCTGACGATTCTGTTCCTGACGAAGGCCACGGCGGGCATGATCAATAGAACACCCAAAGTCCGCGCCGTCGTCATCGGAGGTGGGTTGCTGATCGGCGGTCGCGGTCTGCCCGACAATATGGATGCGATCAAAGTGAAAGAAGGAGAAATCACGAAGCGGAAAGTACACGGTGCTGTGGATGGCTTACTGGCAGAACTGGAAAAATCGTCTGGAGCCAAAGTCGAAGAAGCTCAAGAGGCAGTCGTCGAAGCGATTCAATTGGATAACCCTGAGCAACTGATCGGGCAAATTGAGCGGCTGAAGCGATTAGCCACCGACAAGCGAGTCGAAGTGCGACGTACGGCCATGTGGGCGTTGGGTCGCACGGGAAACATCACTGTCGCGTCATATCTGATCCGAGGCCTCTCCGACGGAGACGAGTCGGTCGCTCGCGAAGCCAGCGTTGGCTTGTGCATCCTTAGCCGCCGTCCCAATGGCTGCGGTTGGCCGACTGATCCCGTCGAGGGACTGGCTGATGATGTGTCGGACGACCAGCGAGCGAAGCATTTGGCAGCTTGGAGGAAAGAGTCGACTCGGGGTTGGACCGAATGGTACATGAAGGTCCGCCCCTACGATGAACGCGATGATCGCACTCAGTTGAAACCTAAACCTTAACGAAAAAACGGTAGTGATGCCGGCCAACGCTCGATCTCGTGCCGCACCTGTGTTGCGCGATACATCTTATGACCGGGTCAGTTCGTGGACGATCACGCTCTTCCTGGGAGCGGCGGGACTATGCTTCTGTGTTGTGGCAGTGTGGATTACGAATCGTCTTCCCGCACCACCAACCGCTGTTCCCATCGAACTGGTCGAAGTTCCCGGTGGTTTCGAAGACGGGTCGCCTGACGAAACGTTACGAGTGGATTCGCCCGAACCCGAAGTTCACGACGCTTCGCCCGCCGAATTGCCTGCGGATCAGACTGAAATCGCGGAAGCCCTGGAGACGGTCGTCGAGTTGTCTGAAGCGGCCACCCAGCAGGTGCAGCAGCAATTCGATACCGGTGTGCAAAATACTGGCAAGGCGGGAAGCGCGAAGGGGACTGGAAAGAAGGGCTTGGGAATCGGCCCGGGCACCGGGGGGATGCCTCGCGAACAACGCTGGTTTGTCCGGTTCGGCGACCGGGCTGGAGTTGATGAGTATGCCAAGCAACTGCAGTTCTTCGGCATCGAATTGGGGGCGCTGTTACCTGATGGTCGCCTTGCTTACGCGTCACAACTCACAACACCGGCGCCTGCAGTGCGGTATACCGCAGGGGGGGCGGGTGAACAACGTCTGTACATGACTTGGCAAGGGGGAGATCGGCGTAGTGCCGATGTCGAACTCTTCAAGCGGGCGGGTGTCGCAGTTCACGCGGATACAGTGATCTTTCACTTCTATCCCAAGGAAACTGAATCGCAGCTTGTTCGGTTGGAAGTCGACTATCGCGGCCGGCCCGTGAAGCAGATTCGTCGCACCTATTTCGCGGTGGAACCCAGCGGTCAGGGCTTCCAATTCATCGTCGTCCGACAGATTTATCTGCAATAGCGGCATCGAGATTCGCCTCGCCATTCGTCTGAAATTCATATTTTGTCGACAGGCTGTTGAAGGTGGCGCGGCTTCTGCGTTTAACCGGCCTGAATGGTGGTGCAGACGTTGGTACCCGCACGCATGACCACTCGATATACTTGAGCGGAGCGGATCGTTCCGCTCATCTCCTTTTGTGACATCTCGCTGACTCGACACTCAAATTCGGAGCAACACGCCCATGGACATGGCCAAGCTGGTCGACTTCATGAGCAATCTGATCTATCCGCTCCAGGCATTCACGGCAATTTACGGTCTGTACCTGACAATCATGGTCTTTCGACGGATCGCTCAAAAGCGATTTCGGACGGAAGCCGCAGCCGCCGATTTCCTGGATCAGGTTGGCGAGCGACTAAAGAGTCGGCAATACGACAGCGTGGTGGAATTGTGTGATTCCCCCCCTTATTGGTCCAAAGCGGTCCCACAGTTGATCCTGATCGCCCTGGCGAATCGAGATCGACCGCTGCCAAAGCTGCGTCAATTGCTTGGCGAAACTTTCGAACGTGAAGTGCTGTCGGAACTGGACTATCAACTCTCATGGGTCAACACGGTCGTCAAAACAGCACCGATGCTGGGCTTGCAGGGGACCGTGCTGGGGATGATCGCAGCGTTCGCTAAGATTGCGTCTGCGAACCGAACAGGTGTCGATCCCAGTAAGCTGGCAACAGACATCAGTTTCGCCCTGATCACCACCGCTGTGGGCCTGATGATTGCCATTCCGCTCGTGATGTGCATGGCATCAATGCAGGTCCGGATCGGCAGGCTGACCGATGCTGTTCAGCATCAGCTTGGGCGATTCCTGGACGAATTCGAGGCGGCACGCGAACGCAAATAGGGTGTCGGTCGAACTGCGAATACCTCATACGAAAACTGACAGGATCAGTCGACAATGGCCAGTCGGAGTTTGTTCCCTGATGACGAAGGCGGTTCGTTCGGCGGCAAACGCAAGCCGGTCGAGGGGGATCTAGATATCACTCCGATGATCGACGTAACGTTCCTGCTGCTGATCTTTTTCATGGTCTCGTCAACGATGCAAGGGAAACCAGATCTCGATATGCCTGTGGCCGAGCATGCCATCGGCGTTGATGCGCTGGGCGCGGGTGTCATTACGATTTTTGCTCCGATGAGCGTCGCCGAATCGCCAAGAATCGTGCTGGGCGACGTTCAAGGTGATGATGGTGAACTGGCCGACATTCCGGGATACGTCGAAGAAAAGGTCAGAGCAGGGATTCGAAAGTTTGTGCTCAAGGCCGAAGGGGATGTGACTCATGGAGTTGTCGAGGACGTTGCTAAAGCGATCAAGTCGGTGAATGGTGCCGAGTTATACATGGGGGTCGGCGATCGACCGCAGGACTAGATGATCATGGGGCAATTTCACAACTTCCATCATCGCGTACGGTCATGAGTTCGTAGTGGGTGAGAGTCAATAGGCGA
>DASYEA010001255.1:0-4059 GCA_036499265.1 Schlesneria sp.
TTGGCGAACCAGATTTGATTGTGACGATGCTCGAAGAACATACGATCCCGGCAACGGGATTCGTTCCCTATCGAAATGCTCTGCTGCCGCATGTTTTCCTGGCGGATACATGGGTGGAAGCCTTTGAAATCCGGCCCGAAAATCCTGCGGTCGTGCATCACTGCAACATGGCGTTTGTCACCCCAAAGGGAGCTGGCGAGCACACCTTTATCACCGGTCACGTTCCCGGCGGACAGCCGATGGACATGGGTCGGTTCGACAACAGCTCGGCGGTTCTCATTCCAAAACTGGCCGCACTTGGACTGCAAATTCATTACACCACGACGGGCAAAGAAGAGACCTGCCGGATTCAAGTTGGCCTGCGGTTCCCTCGACGGCCCGTGCAGAAGCAACTGCGGCATCTCTTGCTCGACCCGCATCGGATCGCGATCCCGCCTGGGCATGGAGCCTTTGCCATTCGAGCGGGCAAGATGCTGGATCGCGACATCACCCTGATGGGAATGTTTTCGCACATGCACGTCCGCGGCAAGGACATGACCTTCTTCGCAGTCGCTCCAGACAAATCGCGAGAAACGCTGCTGCAGATCGCCAACTACAACTTCGAATGGCAACTGGGATACGAAATCGAACCTGGAAGAAAGCATCTTGCCAAGGGAACCGTGATCGAAGCAGTCGCCCACTACGACAACTCCGCCTTCAATCCCTACAACCCCGATCCCAAAAGAACCGTCCCCTGGGGCCAGCAAACCTACGACGAAATGTTCAACGGCTTTGTGTTCTTCGTAGATGACACCGAACAGCTCAATCTCGCCGTGAATCCGAAGAATGGGCAAATCAAGAAGTAGCCACGGATTGACACTGATGAACACGGATCAAGAGGATGAAGAGAACGCGAGATCGATCTTAAAGATGCAGGCAAGTTGAGAGACGCAGGCACTTGGTCGGCGATGTTGACGGACAAAAGGCGGGTCAATAGGCAAAGCGTTTGAAATCGACTTTGCTCTTTCCGAAGTTGATGAGGAGGCCGACTTTGATTCCCGTAGCCTTCAACTCATTGAGAAGTTGTGGTTCGTCGTCGACGGCATAAGCCTTCGCGATCTTCAATTCGACGAGGACCAGTTCATTCACAAGCAAATCGGCTTTGTAGAAGCCAACTTCAACGCCTTTATATTGAACACTAATTTCAAATTCGATCTCAGCTTGGAATCCGCGTGAAATCAACTCGACTTGCATCGCTTTCTGATAGACACGCTCCAAGAATCCATAACCCAAAACCCTATGCACCTCAAACGCAGCACCAATGATCGCCTGCGTAATCTCCTGATGCATCAACTCCACCAATCTTCATCTCTCCCGACCTATCCTTCTTCCCCTTTGTTTTTGCCTTTATCCGTGTTTCATCCGTGTTCATCCGTGGCTAAAAATGTCTTTCACCGTTTTCCCTTTTCCGTCTTCCGTCACATAAAACGGCCGCTTTTCCACTTCGAATTGCGTCTTCGGGCTGATCCCCATCGCGTGAAAGATCGTGGCATGCATGTCTGAGATAGAGACGGGGTTCTTGATCGCCAGGCATGGCCGTTCCGCGGCTGTTTCGCCATAGAGGAAGCCCTTCTTCACGCCGCCGCCGAACATCACCACCGACGCGCCACCGGTGAAGTGCCGATGCAGGCCGTAATGCTTGGGCTCTTTCAGGATATCCGTCGGGGCGGTGGCTTGATCACGCGCGTTCGATCCCGGCACCCCTTCCATGATCATGTCGCGACTGAATTCGCTGGCGATGATCACGAGAGTTCGATCAAGAAGACCACGCGATTCCAGGTCGAGGATCAGTTGCGAGATCGGCCGATCAATCTCTTTGTGCAATCGATCTACCGCCGCATGTCCGTCGGCGTGAGTGTCCCAATGCACGAACGGAATATATTCGGTGGTCACTTCCACGAAGCGAGCCCCTGACTCAACCAGTCGACGAGCCAGCAGACAACCCTGACCGAATCGACCGGTGTTGTACTTTTCGTAGCTCTCTTTCGGTTCCAGTGACAGATCAAATGCATCGCGGTCTTTGGAACTGAGCAAGCGATGCGCATTTTCGAGCGATCGCAGCATCGATTGCTGGTGGTAGTCGCTAAGGTATTCGCGTTGTGGATTCTGATCGAGCAACTTGCGGAACAGTTTCTGTCGGCTCTCGAAGCGGCCGGGCTCCATTCCTTTCGGTGGACGGACCGCTCGGGCCGCGTCGTCGGGATAGGGCAAGTTCATCGGACCAAATTCGCTGCCGAAGAATCCGGCCTGCGTAAACGCCTTGATCTCTTCGTTTTCGCCGATCCCTTCCAACCGCTGACCGATGTTGATGAACGCGGGCATGACGGGATTGCGTGGCCCCAGGACGCGTGCCATCCACGCACCAATATGAGGCGCGGCGACGGTCTGCGGCGGGACGTAGCCGGTGTGCCAATGATACTGATGCCTCGAATGCAGGATGCTGCCCAAGTCGGGCTGATAGTGAGACCGGATCAATGTCGCGCGATCCATCACGCTGGCAATCTGTTCCAGCCCTTCACAGATCTTGATGTTGTCGACGGCAGTATCGATCGATTTGAAGGTGCTCATCACCTTATCGACCGGCGTGCCGATTTCGAAGGGATGATATCGCTTCGGATCGAACGTCTCTGGCGCGGCCATGCCCCCCGCCATCCACAGCAGGATACAGGAGTCGGCAGTCGGCTCGGGATGAATAACCGCTTCCTGCTCGTTGCCGGACACCAGGCGCGGAGCACCAGCCATTAGGGCAGCGGTCGATGCGGCTGTCAGTTGATTCAGAAACGTCCGGCGAGCGATCGCTTCTGAGATTTCAGGGCGAGTCATGACAAATCTCCAAAGCGTGCGCGATTGGACGATCAGGTCCAACCGGGAATCACAGGAACTCGTCGTCGTCCTGCAGGTCGGTTTCCGTAATGACGCGATGCTTCGCCGCATTCAGGATATTTGTCGCGGTGTCCACATCGTCAACGAAGATCGCGATAGCCCCGTGGCCCCGATGCCGGAAGAGCAACGGGTAGGCGTGATGAATGTTGACTTCCGCCTTCATCAATGTCGAGCAGATATTATGGAAGGGTTGATCGCCCTCCGGAAGCTCAACGCCAACCACATCGCTTTCGCTGAACATGAAACCCGAAAGTTCCAGCTTCTCACGAGCGCGATCGGTGTCGTTAAAGATCAGCCGAACCATCGCGAAGTCCACGGAATCGACAATACTCATCGCGAGGACTCGAGTGTCCAGCGATTCGACCTGCCGCATCAAGTCATTTAAGCGACCGACACGATTTTCGAGGAAGACACAGAACTGACGGAGACACGGCCAAGTCCGGCCACGCATGGTTTCGGCTTCGGTAAATTCACCACCACTGAAACTGCTGGACATGCCCCGATTCACTCCCTTCGCGGATTGATCCCGAGCAAGAACGGTGCGGCAAGCGCATCGACCGTGCCCTCAATAAGTTGCGACAGAACCACTGTAAGGCAACCTCAGGGCAAGGTCAATCAGAGGCGAAGACCGACTTGGGAGGGGCGAGGCTCCCGCCGAGCCGCGCATGTTGATGGAATCGCAATCGACGGGCGCGGCAGGAGCCTCGCCCTCCCAAATGTTTGCCAGCATGATCATTCAGCGGAAACGATATTCAGAATTGCCGCGATCAAAGTCACTTTCACTCAGCGGACATCCCATATCCACATCCGTGAAGGAATAGGACTCAATCAGTGTCGAGTCGTCGAGACTGGCCTCGTCCGCATTCTTGCGATCCGCTGGCCATTCAAAATGCAGCGAGTGAACAGGCAAGTTCCATTCATTGTCGATGTAAGTGATCGACTTGCGGTAGGTGGGTGAAGACGCTTGCGAGCTGTATTCCGTTGTGAAGACCGTGCATGGACGCCCGTCGAATGTTTGGTCCTCTTCGGCGCGACACGAAGCGAGACCGCTGTTCTTCGCAACGTCTTGGCGATGCAGATCCAACATCATGGTGGTCAGAGCCGCAAAACCCGCATGGGTGACAGGATAACGACTAT
>DASYEA010001256.1:0-2247 GCA_036499265.1 Schlesneria sp.
TCGATATCGATGCCATTCCAAATGCGGAGCACTTTCTGCCGCCGAACGCCATCCGACTCCACGCACAATTGGGCCGCATCATCCGAAACGGCAATGATCTTGTTTACCAGATGGCTGGCCCAGCGGAATTGAGTTCGCGACTTCCAACCGTGACCCGCTCGCTGGCCATGTCGTGTGTTGACGACGACCGGCACACCAGCCCATCGCGCGGCAATACTGCCGTTAATATGGGGATGCGTGTTATGAGTGTGAACGACATCGAATCGCTCGGCGCGGAAGAGGCGAGCCATCTGCCGCAGTTGTCCAAACCGCCCAGCGGGTTGCAGCGTGTGCACCTTGCAGTCCGCGTCACGAATGATGTCGGCAAATCGCCCCACTTCAGTGACAGCCAGAAACTCAGGCACGCACCGCGTCGCATCATGATGTCGCGCAATGTCGGCCAGCAAACGTTCCAGACCGCCCGTCTTCAACGTCAGGCTGACATGGCAGACTCGCAGTGGACGTGAGGTTGCCGCGGCCGACAGCGGACGAGACGCGGAGGATTCAGTAGCTGTGATCGCAGCACTCATATGTTGTTCTTCGCTGGTGATTCATCTTCGGAGTTCAATGAGCGATCGGCCGTCCGCACGAAACCGATCGATCGGCCCAGATTGGCGCTAACACTTTTGAGATGCCGCAAAGCATCAATCGCGTGGTTCTTCAAGGTTGGGCGTCGCCAGGTCACCCAGGCCAATTCCGCTCGATCAGTCGACATCCGACGTTTGTGTTCGGTCTCACCGGCCAGAAAATCGACGGCGTCGTAACCGCGTCGAAGCGACTCGCAGACACACAGGTAGTCCAGGGCCACACCATGGCTGATGCTGCCGTTTGCCGGTGCGCGTCCGCACTGGTAATGCAGGATTCGCTGTCGATCCACCAGGACTTGGCAGCAACCGATTAATCGATCACCCGCTGTCACGCCGAACAGGCTCATCTTCCCCGACGGAACGGCACGATGTAGCAGGTCGAGATGAAAATCGGTAAATCGACGGCTCGCATAGACGCCGGGATAGCCAGCGGCAGTCCAATGCGCCTGGTGCAGTCGCGTCATCTGATGGAACAGCTCTTCGGCGCGAGTCACAGATTCGGCCCATTCGCCCCGAGCGGCGCCTAAGTCACGAAGCGTCCTGCGAACCTTGCTTCGAGTCTGCGAACCCAATCGCATTATCGGCTCTTCACCGTTTTCGCGAATCGACTTCAGATCGACGAAATAAGACGGTTTGCGATCGACTTCGGCATCAGGATTCCGTGCCAGAAAATGTTCGATCGACGACGTATCGAAGCCGTCCAGTCGCAATTCGTCGCAGCCTGTCCGCTGTTGAATCCAATCCCAGATCAATCCAGCGAACTCAACGTAGTCAGCCGGGTCGCATAGCAGCGAGTTGTACTCCACACAGACCGAATCCGAATCCAGCTCGCCCGCAGTTCCTACGTGGCACGTTTTCAGGTTGAACGGGCCGGCCGATTGTCCGACTCCTTCCGTCAGCAATGCGATCCCGCAAGCCACCCCATCTCGCAGGCCGATTGCGAACTGATACGAAACAGTCGCGCCGTAGTGCGCCAGCCAGGTTTCCGTCCACAGAGACGAGCAAGTCAGTCTCTGATTGGACAGCACGAGTTCCAGCTTGCGCCATAGCGACAACACTTCCGCCTGCGAAGACGCCGACACAACCTTCAGTCGGATTGCGACATCACTGACAGGCGACAACGTCGTCATCTGCTCGGGTGGTGTCAGCAACAGGCTTGCAGCGCTCATCAGTTTCAACCTCCTATTCCAGTTCGAGATTCAGCGAGCCATGATCGCAGTGAAGACATACAAGCACGAAAACGCCGTACCACTTGCGA
Source organism: Schlesneria sp. (assembly GCA_036499265.1). Lineage (GTDB taxonomy): Bacteria > Planctomycetota > Planctomycetia > Planctomycetales > Planctomycetaceae > Schlesneria. Next base: position 1,885 of record DASYEA010001256.1, read on the forward strand.
AGGCCAGTCGAATCGCGTGCCCACGGTTCCAGATGACCAGGGGAGTACCAGACTCAGTATGGATCCAGACCAGATTCAAATAGGTCGCGCAGGTACCGATCAACAAATACGTCGGAACCACGTAACATCGCGACAGAGAAAAGATCGATGTACACCACCCGGCTGCCATGGCGCAGATAAAAGGGCGCAGGCGCAGCAGTTCATCGCTCATCAGCGGTTCCGGTAAGCGTCCCATACGGTAGAGCTGCATCCCAATAAAGAAGAAGCAGCCGAAAAACATCGTGCCGCCGAAGAGTCCCAGTTCGACGTACGAATGCACGAATGAGTTATGGGCCACCAGCCCCGCAATGTCGGGATAAGTGC
>DASYEA010001257.1:0-1815 GCA_036499265.1 Schlesneria sp.
TTGCCGGCCTTGCCGCGCTGCGGTGGCTTAGTTCGTGGCTCGAAACCGGTAAGTGGTACCTATTTGGGATTTATTGTCTCGTTGCGAGCTGCGTAGTGTTCTATCTTCACCACATCGGATACTAACGCCGACATCGGGGTCACCGCGTGCGTACAGAAGACATCGTCGGCGTAACGTGCTTAAGCCTTCTGCTGCTCGGCCTGGGTTTCGTGATCTGGGGAGTCGGAAGCAACCGCGCGGAGCCGAATGCTCGAAATCAGAAGTCGATTGCCACCGGTCTGGCAATCGGAGGATCGGCTTTCCTGATCTTTGGCCTGCTTTCGTCCTACTTCGTGCGTAACTCGCCGCGCCCTGAAGCCATCGGAACCATCGAGAACCTCAGGCGGACTTCCGGAAAAAGTGCAGGGTCGCAGTTCTTCCTTGCAGTCAATGGAGGCCCTATATTCGCCCTTCGAACCCGATACCACGGCTACGGCATTCAGGAGGGTGAAGTCGCGAAGGTTCGCTTCGTCGAGTACAGCCGCAGTGTTCTTGAGCTCACTATGCTTTCGGGCTCGGACCAGGGATGGCAACTCACGGAGTCCGACGGAAGCGTCACCTACCTGCTGCTCTCCCTCGCCGGAGTCGCCTGTTGGTGGGGAGCGTTTCGCGTGTATCGTAAGCCAACAATCCTCACCTGACGAAAATGCACCGTCGCTTTCCTGTTGCTTCGCCTCGGCTGCCAGTATTAACATCAGCCGCATGTTGAAGCCGCTGACGCTGTGCGCCGTACTCCTGCTCTTCGCGACTCCGCGCCTCAACGCTCGGGAGTCAAAGCACATCCACGAGACCACCGACCCCTACTCCGGTCAAACCACCCTCACTCTGGACGTCGACACCGGCCGCTGTCCCGATGGCCCCTCTCCCGGTCCCCAACTGGTGCATCTCCTGATCAGTGCCACGCAACTTGGCCCTCACCAGGTCGAATACAACCTGACGACCGACGTCTCCTACGGCAGCCTTGTCAGCCCACCAAAAAACGGCGAGATGGACACCCTCATCGACGGCCTTCCGGCCCAGCTTCCTATCGCCGGCGCAAAAATCAAGTGGAGAGAACGCGGCTCCTTCGAGCGCCATCGTCACAATCGCGAAATGATTCCCTACGACGTCAGCCTCGGCTATCTCGACTCGCTCGCGAACGCCAAACTGTTTCAGTTCCGCATCAACGGCACGGGCAACAGCGTGGAGCGTTGCGCCACCGGCCACCAACTCCGCGATCTGCATGAGTTTCTAGACGCCGCCGCAGCCTACTGATCTTCTGCCCGCGTATAGCTCCAGGCCCACCAGATCAACGGCAATTGCAACGGAAGCCTCAGCCACAGCACCCACAGCGGCACCCCCGGATACCGCTCCGGGTGCTGCACCATCCAGATATTGGCCGGCATCACCGCTACCAGCAGAACAACCAGCCCCAACGCCGCCGCACGCCGCGTCTGCGGCACCCAAACGCCCACCCCGCCCGCAATCTCCGCCGCTCCACTCAACAAGACAAGCTCATGGTGCGCTGGCATATAGTCCGGCATGATGCCTTCGTAAGTTTTCGTCAGCACGAAATGCGCGACACCGGCAGTGACGTAGAGCCCACCCATTAAAACCCGGCCTAACCGCATTGCGCCTCCAGACGCTGGTTTCCTGAGTCATTAGTGCGTTGCATGAGGCGATTCCGTAATTCGTTGCATGATGTGACGAGCAGAGAAGAAGTTCTCGCCTGCCACATCTCTACTTCCGCCACAACTCTAAGGACCAAAGGCCCGACGATATACCAGCCTAGGCCGC
>DASYEA010001258.1:0-5140 GCA_036499265.1 Schlesneria sp.
ATTGAACGACGGTAAAATCATCAGATGCGGCAAAAATCGAAGGTGGCGAATGGCAAACCCCTTGCATTCCACGGCAAGCGGTTCGAATGGCAATTGACGGCCATTGCAGAGAGATGCCGCCACGCTAGAGCGCATGGTCACTGTCAATTGCTACCTGACGCGTCGTTCAGGCGTTGGGTCAATCATCGGTTCGACTCATCTGAATGAGTGCGGTGGGCTCGGTATGCGAAATGCACTTTCGCTTGGTCTCTGGAAGAAAGTCGTTGACGCATCTTGTCGTGGGGATTTGAAGACTTCCTGCTGCAGAGTGCCGAACAGAGGAGATTCAACAATGCCTAAGAAATACAGCAAGACAGCTCAGAGTGACGTCAAAGCCGCCGTGAGTAAGGAAAAGAAAGGCACTTTGCACAGCGGCAAATCCAAGAAGAAAGTAACCAGCAAGAAGCAGGCGATCGCCATCGGCTTGTCCGAGGCGCGCAAGAAGGGTGCGAAGGTCCCGAAGAAGAAATCTTCCAAAAAATCGACTTGAGAGTCGGTCGTTGAGGAAAAAGTTTGAAATATCCCTCGCTCATAACGTCTCCAGCATCGATCAGCTCGACGGAAGCTTCAGTGCCGCGATTGACAAACCGGCCAGATCGGGCCGTGGGAACTGGCGCCAAAAGGACTCGGATGGATTATGCCTGAGCCATTGGTAACCCTGACGAATGATGGGCTCTATTGTGAAGCGGGCGGGTTTCACATCGATCCTTGGAACCCCGTTCCCTACTCGGTCATCACTCATGCCCATGGCGATCATCTTTGTGCCGGTTGCGAACACTACTTGGTCACGCGAGACAGCTTCCAGATATTTCGCGTACGGATGGGCGATGTCGCTGTAGCTGGGTTGTCATACGGTGAGCGGTTCGAACGAAATGGAGTCCACCTGTCTCTGCACCCCGCCGGACACATTCTGGGGTCAGCACAGGTACGCCTCGAATATCGTGGCGAAGTCTGGGTTGTCAGTGGAGACTACAAACTCGCGGATGATCCAACCTGCGCGCCATTTGAGCCTGTTCGCTGTCACACGTTGATCACCGAGTCGACATTTGGTCTGCCGATCTATCGGTGGAATTCCTCCGTTGAACTGTTTGCCAGCATCAATGCCTGGTGGCGATCCAATCAAGCTGCAGGAAAAACAAGTCTGCTCTTCGGACACACTCTGGGGAAGGCTCAACGGCTACTCGCCGGCATCGATAGCAGCATCGGTCCAATATTCACGCATGGTGCCGTCGAGCGAATGACGCAAGCTTATCGTGAAAGCAACATTGTCTTGCCCGCAACGCAACGAGTCAGTGAAGCTGTGATCACTCGAGGAAAGGAAAAACCGTGGAGTGGCGGGTTGGTGATCGCTCCAACGTGGGCAACCAGTCCGGCCTGGCTGCGAAGGTTTGAGCCCTACTCCGACGCCATCGCGTCAGGATGGATGCAAATCCGCGGAACGAGACGCCGCAAGGCCGTCGACCGAGGGTTCCCCATTTCCGATCATGCCGACTGGCCGGGCCTACTCACGGCGATCAACGAATCCGGCGCGTCTCGCATCTTGGCAACTCATGGATTCGCCCCTGTGCTCGCTCGCTATTGCCGAGAAATGGGACTTGATGGCGATGTGATCGTGACTCGGTTCGGCGACGAAGAAACGAATGCCGAACCGGATTCGGAGGCCGAATTATGAAGGCTTTCGCGGACCTGTATTCAGCCTTGGACGAAACGACTCGCACCGCGCAGAAAGTCGCCGTGATGGCGGCGTACTTTTCGACGGAGTCACCCGCCGATGCCGCTTGGGCCGTATATTTCCTTAGTGGGCGTAAACCGCGTCAAGCGGTGCCGTCGCGACGATTACAGCAGTGGGTCGCGGAATTGACGAACACTCCCGATTGGCTGTTCGAAGAATGCTACGACCAAGTCGGTGATCTGGCGGAAACTCTGGCCTTGCTCTTGCCCGCCGAAGGGATCGGAACGGATCAGTCGCTGGCAAATTGGGTTGAGAATCGACTTTTGCCACTACGTACAATGGACGAGGAAACTCAAAAGCAAGCTGTGATTCGTGCCTGGGCGGAGTTGAACGTCAGGCAACGGTTCGTTTGGAACAAATTGATTACGGGCGAATTTCGAGTCGGTGTTTCACAATTGCTTGTCATCCGCGCATTGGCTCAGATTTCAGGCGTGGCCACAGATGTTATCTCGCACCGGCTGATGGGCGCGTGGGAACCGACTCCGTCGTTCTACAGCGAACTGATGGTGGTCGACGCAGGCGAGGCCAATATCAGTCGGCCTTACCCTTTCTTCCTGGCTCATCCGCTAGAAGGTGACCCGATCGCCTTAGGCCCCATCGAAGAATGGCAGGCGGAGTGGAAGTGGGACGGCATTCGCTCGCAGGTCATTCGTCGAGGAGGGCAATCGTTCATCTGGTCTCGCGGCGAAGAACTGGTGACAGATCGCTACCCGGAATTGAAAGCAGTGGCCGACAGTCTCCCCGATGGCACCGTCATTGATGGCGAGATTGTGCCGTGGAAGGACGGGCTTGTTCGTCCTTTTGGTGAACTTCAAAAACGTATCGGCCGCAAGACGCTCTCCAAGAAAATGCTGCAAGAGATTCCTGTGATTCTGATGGCTTATGATTTAGCCGAATCCGCAGGGACGGATCTCAGAACACAACCACTGGCGACACGTCGAGAATTGTTAGAAGAACTTGTGAAGCAGGTTAACCATCCCGGACTGCGGCTTTCGCCGCGCCTGACATTCGATTCTTGGGAGGCGTTGGCGGCGGAGCGACAATCAAGTAAGGACCGCGGTGTTGAGGGATTGATGCTGAAGCGTCGATCGGCACCCTATCGTGCGGGACGAGTTCGCGGGGATTGGTGGAAATGGAAGGTTGAGCCATTCGCAATCGACGCTGTACTGACTGCCGCCCAACCTGGTCACGGAAAGCGGAGCGGTTTATTCACAGACTACACATTTGGAGTCTGGGACAACGATCGGTTGATTACGATCGCCAAGGCATACAGTGGATTAACGGATGCGGAAATTCGTCAGGTGGACGCCTTCGTCCGGACACACACCTTGGAACGATTTGGTCCGGTGCGCACGGTGAAACCAGAGCTTGTGTTTGAGATTGGCTTTGAAGGGATCCAGCTTTCAGCACGTCACAAGTCCGGAATCGCAGTGCGATTTCCTCGCATCCTGCGATGGCGAACCGACAAAAACGCTTCGGAGGCCGATACCCTGGAACGAGTCAAGATTCTGCTGAAGCCTGGTGGGTTGTCTTGAAGAAGCAAAAGCGGCGTCATCAACTTCTGCGAGTGCTGGGTGAAGTTGCTCGATCGCTTCGGGCATCGGACGCCAGTCGAAATAGGGAAGTCCGACGACTTCGAGAATGCTTCAACCGAAGCTGGAGCGTTGCCGAAGAGCCCCGTCACCGCCATCGTCGACTTCGCGCTAGCCACCGGAGTAAGCGACCGATTTAGTTTGCGATGAAGAACGTTCCACCTGACAAGAAACGACACCATTTAGCATCCGCCAAGTAAAATGGATGCGGCGGAAATTAACCGCAATTATATAGATTGGCGGTTCTTCGAAACGATTTAGAGGATCGAATTGGTGGCGGTGGACGGCACATTTCGAGGCAAATATACAGAACGTGCCAGTTGCAGATAAATTCTAGACGTCAGCTCAACGCGGCAATAACAACCACTGACGTTTGACTATTGACCGCTATCTTGCCAGCATGTTCGTGACTAAGACACGGATGGCCTGCCTTGCGCGTGTTGACGGATCATTCCTGCTGATCGGAGGGTGCACGAAGCCGCCGGTTTGCTCTGGGATTTTAGACGGGAATCAATCATGCACGGGCCGCATGTTTGTCTCTTTCATCGCAATCGTTTGCTGAGCGAATGCCTGGCGGCTTCACTCGTTGAAACTTCAGATTGCGATTGTTCGATCGTGGTGATGGAATCTTTCGATGCGGATTCTCCCAACCCCCTGGGAGATCGAGCGATCGATCTGCTTTTGCTGGATGCCTGCCTTAAGGACAATCTTTCCAGCAGGGTGGTAAAGCATATGCGGTTGTTGCATCCGCAGTGCAAAGTCCTTCTACTGATCGCCGAGCAAGCCGTTCCCCGCATGCTTGAATGGGCACAGCTCAGTAGTTACGGCTGCCTGTCTGAAGATGTTGGTCTGGCAGATGTTCGAGTGGCCATTCAGACAGTCCTGGCCGGCCAGCAATACTGTTCGCCCCATCTTGCCAACGCTCTTCTGGCACAGATTGGTCGCAATGATCAAAATTCCAGACTGTCAGTGGCCTGGGATGAGACGCTTATTACTGAACGGGAACGCGAGATCTTGGGATTGATTGCCTGTGAGCAACTTGGCAACAAGCAAATTGCCCGACAACTGGGCTTGTCGCTCTACACGGTGAAGAATCACGTTCACAACATCATTGAAAAGCTGGGAGTGCAGGATCGTCACGAAGCGGTTCAGTTCGCCAGACGCCGAGGGATGGTATTTGGTGAACAAACCGCTCTGCAAGGAACTTCGATCCGGATCGCTCGCTAGATCTTTCTTGAACCTCGTGATTCATCGCAACGTTGACGTCTCTTTGCCATAACTGCGTGTTTGGACTTCACGGTCTCACAGCGCGACAGGGACTAGACGTGCGAACGATTCACGCCATTCTGGCGATCCGGCAGCGCCTGTACCGCGATCTGCTCGGCGCGGTACTTTCTCGAGACTACGACGTCCGCGTCATCGCACAAACTGACTTTGAGGCGGTTGCGACATCGTTGCGGATCCTGCTGGACGACGGAGAATTCCCCATTGACGATCCTGTGATCGTCATCATGTCGATTGACGAATCCGGAGACATTCCCGCTTCGTGTTCGCACCTCCTCTGTGAGTTTCCCGAGGTGACAATCATCGGCATCTGCTGGGCCAATGCCACCGTCCGGTCTTTCCAACTGCGGATCGACGTCCAGGAAATTCCTTGCTCGATGCAGAGCTTGGTTGACGCAATGCGCGAATGCAACAGCAGATCACTTCCCTGGTGAGATCTACTTCGACTAGCTCTTCGGAACTAGCTCCATGACTGGATCGAAACTGATCACAG
>DASYEA010001259.1:0-7811 GCA_036499265.1 Schlesneria sp.
AAACCGTTTCGGAGTCGCGTCCTTGACGGGGCTGCCAGCAGCGAACGTCTCCAGCCACGGCAAGGCCAGAGCGACTCTGGTGCCTTTCAGAAAAGTTCTACGATTCAAAATGGATTTGTTCATAGCCTGTCTCTATTTCTGTAAGGCTGATCACGTTTTGCGGAGATCGCTAAAATCGTCGGCGACTTCATCGATTTCGCCAGTCTCATGACCCCACCAATATACCGAATGCCGCAGCATGTCTGAACGATCCAGCATCGGAATCAAGATCAATAGGTCACCACCGCCGTTTGCACCTATCGCCACGGCATCTGTTGGAAATCCGTAATTTTCTTTTCGTGCAGTATTCGTTTCCCGGTCTGTGCTGCTACATGTTCGTTGAATGTGTTTTCGATCAGAACCATCGAAGAACGGAAACAGGTCGAAGGCATTGATGCGTGTCTGCACCGAACCTCCGTTCATTTTTGACATCGCCGTTACAAACGACGCAGGAAATCGGACTCCAAGTTTCTGTTCAGTTTGCGTGATCCATTTTGGGTCAACGGTGAATGGCATCGAGTGACACGCTTTCAGCGACATAACAATTACTTCGAGTTGAACAGATTAGTGCTGACAATCAGCTGAATCAGATCGCCTAACTTATCTTCATGCCGCCGGAACTGTCCGGTCAAGTCGTCGATCTCGGCACGATCGCCGAAAGAAAGCGGTCTTCCCAAAGCGTAGGCGGTCATTTTGTGTACGATTGCTCTGGCGAATTGATCTTGTCGGTCCGCGAATAAGTAACGCTTGAGCCCATCTATCCCGGCCAGCGTCTGATGGTTGAAGAGTTCTGACGAAGCATCGACAGGGACGTTCTTCACCTGAGTTCGGAACGCTCCCACAGCATCGTAGTTTTCGAACGCGATCCCCCACGGATCGATCTTGGCGTGACACGAGATACAGGCCGGTTTGCTGCGGTGATTGGCGATCCGCTCTTTCAGCGTCATCTTGAGAATCTCCGGATCCGTCAAATCGACCTCGGGGACGTTCGGTGGTGGCGGAGGCGGTGGATCGTCCAGCACACGTTTCAGCATCCAGACGCCACGCTTAAGAGGATGAGAATCCTTGCCGTCTGAGTTCATCGTCATGATCGCGGCCGACGTCAGCAGGCCACCGCGATTTGTCTGGGGTGTGATCGCCACTTTACGGAATTGAGGACCGTAGACCTTGGGAATTCCGTAGTGCGCTGCCAGCCGTTCATTGACCACAGCGTAGTCGGAATGGATGAAGTCCATGACGCTGTGGTTCTGCTTCAGAACCTCATCGAAGAAGGCAACAGGCTCTTCCAGCATCGCTTCCCGTAACGTGTTATCGGTCACGTGCGTGACGCTATTCATCCTGTCCAAGCCGAGCCACTGCTCGACGAAGTTCTGTGAGAACCGTTTGGAACGCGGGTCTGCCAGCATCCGTTTCACTTGTGCAGCCAGAATTTCTTGCTTGCGCAGCGTCCCTTGCTCGGCGAGGCTCAGCAGTTGGTCGTCAGGGATACTGGACCACAAAAACACCGACAAGCGGCTGGCGAATTCAAACTCACTGATTCTGGTGGAGGATGTCGTCTCGTCGGTCGTGGCTCTTTGAGTCAGGTAGAGGAACTCTGGGGTGGCCAGCGCCGTCGCCAGTACCTCGACCATGGCGTCTTCGAACGTCGAGAAGCCTGGCCGGTACTTCGCGAACAAGTCCATGAACTGATCGACTTCCTGGGTACTGACCGGGCGACGCCAGACGCGTCGCAGGAATCGGATCAGGACTTCGCGACCGTAGAGTTGCTCGTCACTCTTGTTGCCGCTGGCGATGAAGATGTCCGTGTGAGTTTTTGGCGGCCACTGTTCGTAGAACGGAGCACTGATTTCGATGGTGCTGATCAGAACCTGTAGGGGGTCTTCTCCACCCGGTGCGTTTGAAACGTTGTGAATGTGCAGGAACTCATCTCTTCTCGGAAACTCTGTCGCAAGCTTGCGGAACGGGTTGCGTTGGATGTCGCCTAGCGGGATGTCGAAGTCAATGAACTGAGGGTCGTCGGCAGATGCCGTGACAGGGATGTCTCGTTCGCTGACGACTTGCGAGAAGTTGGCGTTGTTGCTGGTGTGAGCACTGAAAATCAGACGCAGGCTGGCATAATCGTTGGGGTTCATCGTCGAGCGACCGGCCCGAATGCGAACGCGCATGTCCCCTTCATCAGGAAGAAACCGATCCAGGTCCAGCTTTATCTCGTTGGAGCGCGGTAAAACTAACACAGCGGGAGAAACTGCGGGTGTTTGTCCCGCCACAGCATCAGTCCGAGGCATTGTCTTGCCAGCGACAAACGGAACGCTCTCGCCTGTCTCTCGATTCAATAGTTGCTGCTGATTTCTTGGCCTTCTGCCGGGCTTCTTGCTCTTGTCAATCTCCTTGGCATCCCCTTTGACAGCCACCTTGCTCATCTCTTCCTGCATCGAGATGAAATAGGTAACGGGCTGCGGTCGCTCGCCGCTGACAGTGGCCCGCTTGAGTGCTTTCAGCCCGATCTCACGGTAACTCTCAAACTGCATGACGGACATCTGCAGCAGTTCGGAGCTGTTCTTGAAACCATCTTCCGAGGCGGTTTCCGGCGGAAGCGTATTCGCCAGGGAATAGGGCAGACCAAGCAGGTCTTGCAAGGCGTAGTTGTATTCGTACTTCGTTAGTCTCCGGAAAGATGAATGCGTCTGGCTATTGCGGCGGACGATCGACGCCGTATTCAGTTCATTGCTGAGCCAATCGACAACGCGACCACGATCCGTGTCCGCCAGTGCATAGTCCGGTTCGTCCGCAGGCGGCATCTCGGACTTGCTGAGAGCGTTGAAGACCTCACGCCATCGCTCCACGTCCGGGCCGGTCAGCAAATCTGGATTCAGTTGGTCGATGCGAAGTCGGCCCTCGGACTTTTCGGGACCGTGACAGGCGACGCAGCTCTTTTTCAGAATTGGTCCCACCGACTCTTGAAAGAAAGCGACGTCGGCTTTTGGAATCACGTCGCTGGCTTTCGCGGTGTCCCTGGTCTCTTTCAGGAATCGAGATTTGTCGCGTCCCTGTATTTTGGCCATGTCCAATGGGACCGCAGTCTCTTGGCCATCGGCGAATTGAATCATGCCGGCACTGCAGACGACAAGCAGAATCGTGATCCTGAGGTGATTCATAGGCTGCTATTCGTTGTTGGCGAGCTTAGGCGGGCGATCGTCTGTCCTGGCGAACGGAAGATCGATGGGGGAGGACCGTATCGGAGTGAGCATCTTCGCTGTCTGTACGTCGGCGGGGTGTGGCAATTCTTCGGCTCTGGCCACAGGATCAGCATAGCGGTTCTGCTCGTCAGTCTGAAGCAAAAAGCCCCTCGTGTTGTGAGCTGTACAGTCATTTTTCGGGAAGCTGCTTTTTGGATGCTTTCGCAGGTCAGACCTTGTTGAGGCGCTAAGGGTGGGGTGATGGCTCCTCCAAATTGCCAATGTGATGTGAATTATACTGGCGCAATTTGGAGATCAGGCGACCTGGCGGTCTGATCAGGACGCCAATGCAAACAGGCTTGGAGCGGGTTGCTCCAAGCCTGTTCTTGCTCATTGACCGTTGCTGTCAGCGGTGTTGTTACACGGCAATTCCACGATCGCTAGTTAGAAACTGGGCTCGCATACGGTGGAGAGCTTGGTGCGGCCAGGCCGACGAAGATGACGATACCGTCGCCGCCAGGGTTGCCGTTCGGTTTGGCGTCGTAGTCGAAGTTTGGTTTCCAGTTGTTCAACGCCCACAGATTTCCAGCCTGGTCGATGACGCAATTGGTAAGTCGCATCAACGGGGTGAAGCTGGGAGGGCCGCCTGCGCCGTAGACCGGCGTTCCGTCATGCAGTAAGACCTGGCTGCCCGCCGAAGGAAGAGTGTAACCGGACAATGGCGAAATCGGATCTCCCATCTTTTTGCCCGGCGGCCGTGTGGCAGCGTTGGCTCCTGCCAGCTTGGTGACGTGAGTCGAAGTGAAATTACTGAGTGGCTTTAGCGGACCGAAGTTTGAGACCCAGGCGTTGTCTTCGCTATCGATCGTCACACTCCAAGGACCATTGATGTTGGTCAGGATATCGCCGCCGTAACTGGTCAGCAGAGCTCCGCTCGGGGAGAACACATAGACTTTGTTATCCCCTTGAGACGCGACCCAGCAGTTGCCCAGCGAGTCCACGGAGGCTCCCTTCATCGCGCGGCCTGTCGGGAAGTCGACAGATGAAAGCTTTGTCAGCGTTGTTCCACTGAGTGAGAAGCGCGAGACGTTGCTCTTGTAAGTCCCATCAAAACCACCACCCGAGACGATCCACGCCGTGCCATCTGCCGCCATTTGGAGGTCGAAGCATTGAGCTCCGTCATAAAGAAATGCGGGTGTCGCTGGGGTCGCCGGATTGCCATTCTTGAAAACGCAAAGGCTGTTGGTGCCGAAGCTGCACATCCAGATATTGCCAATCTTGTCGGACTGCAGTCCCTGGACTCGAACTGGGCCACCCTGGTAGCCCAGTAGGGGGGAGATGGCGACACCAGTTGGTGAGTATTGTGAAACACTACCGCGTCCCGTTGCAGTGGGATTGGCACCGCCCCAACCAAAGTTCCCCGTCCAGATCGATCCAGATGGATCAATCGTCACTCCAAAGCCTGACCCGTAGACACCACCGGTGAGGATGGGAGAGGTCGGTGTGTTGTTCAGACCGTCGGCTGGTTTGCCGTTGGGTTTCAAGACAACCAGGAAGCGAGACGAAACGGGCTGCCCTGCAATGACGTTGTTTAATACCCAGGCGTAGCCCTTGGAGTCGAACGCGACGTTGCCGACCCCAGAAAACGGAAATGAATTGCTGCCGGTATTGTTGACTTTGACGGCGATCGTCCAGGTATCTGGCGCGAGCAGCAGTCCGGGAGCATATGGGATCCACGTCTTCGTGAGCCCATAAATCAGCAGCACATTTCGACTGGGATCGCGAGCCAGATTGGCTAGACCCTGCGGAGTTGAGGTTGGTGCTGGTCCACCGAGCGGTGTTGTCAATTCGAGAAAGTATGCGGCCAAGGCACGGTTCACCGTGCAAGCCGCCAAGGCATTGGCGAGGGCACGTGTGGAGCGCAGCGAGTTCGTCTGGTCGGCGTTCGGGCCCGCCAAGAGCACCTGCGATGGTGATCCGGTGGCGACGTCGACGAGGTTATCGTTCATCATCGCGGCGAGTTGCAGTCGAAGCGACGTCCCCGCGATCACACCTGTCTTGTAGAACTGAGCCATTGAGTAGGAGGCTGCAACGGTGGTCAATTCGTTGACCATCACTTTGCTCGGCAGATTCGGTCCCAGCACCGTCACCAGTTGGACCGATTTCCCGAGATCGGCGACGACGAAGAAAATCGTCCGGGATGTCGTCTGTGGCACGTTCATCGTGAACTGACCGGAGAAATTGGTCGTCGCCGATGCGACCACGATCGGTGTACTTTGAGTAGCTTCGTAGAGTTTGACGGATGTACTACCGAGCGGAATCTTGAACAGATCTCCGCCGGATTGGACGGTACCGCTCAACGTGGCGGCCGATGCGCTCTGCAACCCGCACGTCAGTGCAAGCATGGCAACTGCGGCAACCAGCAGGGAAGGAGTTTTCGACGTCTTCATTTTCATAGAAAGGGAGCTCGCCATCTGGAAAAGGGACGGTTCGGAGAGTCTTGAACTTCGGGTGTAAAGAGCATGCCTTGTCGAGAGGGCTGAGTGGTGCGAATTTTCGACGAAATCGAGAAATGGCGCGGGTGACCTGTCGGGATGCACTGCCCTTGCTGGCCAGATCTCGTCTTGTTCGAGAGCATCGATGATGCCGAACTATATTGATGTCCCTGCCCAAGGCGAGGAGAGTGGTCATTATCAAGCCAATTAATCGCGCGATTACAAAGCGGAAATCTGATGCATCACCACAGGTGTCGATGTTGCGACGGCGTCGATCCGGACCGGCTGCGGCATCACGTGTACAAGACTGAAGTAGCGTCTACTGGGTTCAATAGAGGCACCTCAGGAGTTGCTAAGACCAGACAAACCGTACGGAAAGTTCGTTGGATGATCTGTCGAATTCTTGTTCGGTCGTTCGACAATGGTGTGAAGGCAGATTACACGGCTCATCCGAAGAAAGCTTCGCGTCGTGGGATGATGTACCGGTGTTACGTGGCGAGTAGAAACCAGTGTTGAAAAGGATCTCTGATGCGGAAGCTGAAAATCATCGAACATATCTCATTGGACGGCGTGATCCAGGTTGGTTCACAAGATGGCGATGATTTCCCTTACGGCGACTGGACTGCTCCGTATCGCAGTCCGGCTGGGTTGGAAATGGTCATGGCGGAATACGGCGAGCGATTCGATCTGCTGCTCGGCCGCCGAACATACGACGCCTGGTCCGGTTTTTGGCCGAATGCGCCGAAGAGTCCCATGGGGGACCGCCTGAACGCGGCGACGAAGTATGTCGTCACGCACCGACCGGCAAGCCTGGCATGGGGCCCGGTCGAGGGGATCGGACCGGATCTGGTGGCTGCTGTTCAAGCCATCAAAGCGACGGACGGACCGGACTTGATACTCTCGGGCAGTTCCACGCTCACGTCGACGCTGCTCGCGCATAACCTGGCGGATGAAGTTCTGTTGCTCGTCAATCCGACCCTGCTGGGAACAGGAAAGCGTTTCTTTGCGGAGGGAACGCCGGCACGTTCATTTGCGTTTCAGAGCACAAAGACATCGCCGACGGGCATCCTGCTCAATCATTACAAGTACGTTGGACCATTGCAGACGCCAAAATGATCGACGCCTGAGTCAAGAGCATCGGCTCCAACAATGTTCTCTTTCTTGATGAGTATTCACCGAAAGTTGGGGTGTTTGCTCTGTATCCGGAATTCGAGATCGACGATCATGAGTACATCCGTTCTGCGCATGTTGCGTGATCGTGACTTGCGCGTATTTGCGACGCCTTATCCTTGGTTGGTTCGATGATTCAAGCTTTGATATTTGATTGCGATGGAACGCTGACCGATTCGATGCCGCTGCATTTTGTGGCGTGGAACCAGACTATGCGGCGGTTTGGGATTGAGTTTTCTGAGGACCGGTTCTACGAGCTGGGAGGTATACCCAGCGACAAGATCATCCAGATGCTCGCCGATGAAGCGAAGTTGTCGCTCGATGTTGTTGCGGTGACTCGTGAAAAGGAACAAATGTTCCTTGATAGCATTCATCTGCTCGAAGAAATCGCGGCGATCACGTCCATCGTTCGCGAGAATAAGGGGAAGCTGCCGATGGCGGTGGCGAGCGGCGGGTTCCGCGATATCGTCGCGAAACAGGTGGCTCACATCGGCCTGGAAGGTTGGTTCGATACGATGGTGACTGCCGAGGACACCACGCGGCATAAGCCGGAACCAGACGTCTTTCTGGAAGCAGCTCGCCGGTTGGGTGTGGCACCAGCGAACTGCATGGTCTACGAGGATGCAGACCTGGGAATCGAGGCCGCTCGTCGAGCCGGCATGCAATGGGTCGATGTGCGAACTTTTCACCGACCACGAAGAATGACTGCTTAATAATGCCGGCGCGGCGGATGCTTCTGCTGGAATGGGATGGGTTTTGACTCGTCCTTGAGGCACCGTCGGTTCGTGGACAACTTGATTGATCCATCGCAACTACGAAGTCATTGCGTTGTTGATCGAGGCACCGAGACTTAGCGACTCGGCAACAACCTCGCGTTCGCGGAAGACAACACTCCGGTTCGATTGTCCACTTATCAGGTGCGAAACCTTCT
>DASYEA010001260.1:0-1503 GCA_036499265.1 Schlesneria sp.
GCTTTCCTCTCGCGGAGCGAGAGGGCTACTTTGGACGAACCTCAGCGACTCACCACCTTGTATCCCAGTTCACTCAGAATCGTCTGCAGTCGAGCCTGCTGGTCTCCCTGAATCTCCAATTCATCACCTTCAATCGCTCCCCCGGCACCACACGCGTTCTTCAGTTTTGTCAGCAGTGTGGGCAAGTCATTGGCCGCGGCCGACAAGCCTCGCACAACAGTGACCAACTTTCCCTTCTTCCGTTTCTCGAGCGACAACCGCGCCGTCTGCTTTTGCGGCGCAACCAGTTCCTTGGGAACCGGCAGCGGAGCACACGCGCACTCGGCCTCCAGCTTGCCACAGCGTTCGCAGGTCGGCGGTCGGTCCCAGGCAGTCCCTTCAAACAATCGCATCGGACAAACTTTCTAATTCGATTTGATGAAAAATGATCGAGCGAATCGTCTCTGAAGATCCACTTCACTGCAATGGAAACACCGATTAGACTCAGTTCCAGATTCGCACATCACCAATTTGAACAAGTCGTTTAACCGCATGGGCAACGCCCCGCGTTTGAGTTGTGATCACCTATATTTTTCGTCGCTATAGGTCTCCCCGGCAGAAGCATCCAAATCACCTACCAAACAGAGCCAATCTCAAGCGCGAGGCGTTGCGGCATTGCCCACGCGGTTAAACGATGGAAGACACAGCCGAACCCGTCCTATCATCTCATTGCTAACGGACTCTCGATGAAGAACACCCTGCCGGAAGTCGACGAGTACATCGCTGAAGCGGCCGAATTCGCACAGCCAATTCTGAAACGACTGCGAAAACTCTTCCACAAGGCGAGTCCCAAGATTGAAGAGACCATCAAGTGGCGGATGCCTCACTTTGAATGCGGCGGCATCGTGGGAATGATGGCCGCGTTCAAAAATCATGTCGTATTCGGCTTGCGCAAAAGTGAGTTGCTCAATGATTCACAGGGGTTGTTCAAGGACGGCAAGCTCACACCGTTCGAAACCAGACTGACATCGCTGTCCGAACTACCGAATGATGCCGTGCTGGTTGACTACATCCGTCAGGTGATCGTGCTCAATGAGCAAGGCGTCAAACTGCCGAAGCGACCGGCGAAGAAAGTCGCTCGACCGAAAGTTCCGGCGGATCTCAAAGCGGCGCTGGATGACCATCCGAAAGCTCGTGAGACCTTTCAGAAGCTATCTCCCAGTTGCCAACGCGACTACGTCGAATGGCTGACAGAAGCGAAGCAACAGACCACCCGAGACCGACGCCTGGCCACGACGATCGAATGGCTGAACGAAGGAAAGACCCGCAATTGGAAGTACGAGAAGAAGCCGGCCAGGTGATTGCACGCAATCAACGTCGGCGATCAGCTTGTCACCTCGGCCAGTGCTCTTCGCGGCCGACGCAGAGGACGAATTGGCCGCGGCGGACTCGGGCGGCCCAGGCTTGCCCAACGACGATGCCATCGACCGCGGCTCGCACCGGCCAGGCGGGTTCGTCAATGCG
>DASYEA010001261.1:0-8752 GCA_036499265.1 Schlesneria sp.
GTCTGAGCTGCGCCCGAAACGTTATGCTGAAGCATAACCTACGAGGTGACATACTCAGCATATCCGAATATCGACCATCCCTCGTTTGGTCGGCGAAGTGCTCGCGACTCCGTGGTTGGCACGGTGGTAAATCCAGATCAATCGTGATCTGATAATTTAGTTACCATTTGATGTGCCAACAGGAATCGTCCCATGACCGCCGAATCTCAACGACTCGATGCCGCTCGCGATGGCGACGCTGCTTGGAAGAAATGGGGACCGTACCTTAGCGAACGGCAGTGGGGCACGGTTCGCGAAGATTACAGCGACACAGGCAACGCCTGGGACTATTTCAGTCACGATCAGGCGCGATCACGAGCGTATCGGTGGGGCGAAGATGGCCTGGCTGGTGTCTCAGACCAGAAACAGTTGCTGTGCTTCGCGCTCGCACTTTGGAATGGCAACGATCCCATTCTGAAAGAGCGTCTGTTTGGATTGACGAACAGTGAAGGAAATCACGGCGAGGATGTGAAGGAGTACTACTTCTATCTCGATTCCACTCCGACGCATTCGTACATGAAGTACTTGTACAAGTATCCGCAGCAGGCTTATCCGTATGAAGATCTGGTCCTGACCAATCGCGCACGTGGGCGGCAGGATATGGAATATGAACTGCTCGATACGCGGGTCTTCGATGATGATCGTTACTTCGATGTCCTCGTGGAATATGCCAAGGCTGATCCGGAGGATCTGCTGATCCAAATCACGATTATCAATCGCGGTCCCGAGACTGCGACGTTGCACGTGCTGCCGACGCTGTGGTTCCGCAACACATGGTCATGGGGTGACAATAGCGATCGACCGGCTCTGGAATGCGCAGCGCAATCGAGCCAGATGGCGGTTGTCGCTGCCTCGCATACCAAGCTGGGGCAAAGGTACTTCTACTGCGAGGGAAATCCGACGCTGCTGTTCACTGAGAATGATACGAATACATCGCGCTTGCAGGGGACAGAGAATGCCAGCCAGTATGTGAAGGACGGGATCAATAACTTCGTCGTCAATTACCAGGCCGATGCCGTGAATCCGGCCAAAACTGGAACAAGGGTCGCTGCCGACTACGTGCTGTCTGTTCCATCCGGCGAGTCCCAGGTGTTGCGCCTGCGACTCTGCGAAGTTCAGCCGGGTCTGGTCACCGCGAAAGAGCAGGGCGGCCGTTTTGGCACTTCGTTCGATAACATCATACAGACGCGACGACGCGAGGCTGACGAATTTTATGCTGCGGTCATTCCGCAGTCTCTCGGTGAAGACCAGGGACGCGTGATGCGGCAGGCACTGGCTGGAATGCTCTGGTCCAAGCAGTTCTATTTCTACGACTTGAACAAGTGGCTGGTCGAACGGGGTTGCGATCCGTTTCTGAAGGATCGAAAACAGCCGACGCGGAATGGTAGTTGGCATCACATGTATAACGCCGACATCATCTCGATGCCGGATAAGTGGGAATATCCCTGGTACGCGGCCTGGGACTTGGCGTTTCATGTCGTGGCGTTGACCTTGGTCGATCCCGATTTCGGCAAGCAACAATTGGACTTGATGCTGCGCGAACACTACATGCATCCCAACGGGCAGATTCCCGCCTACGAATGGAATTTTGGCGACGTGAACCCGCCTGTGCATGCCTGGGCGACGATCTTCACATATCGTCTGGAAAAGGCCCGGACAGGCCAGGGAGACAAACGCTGGCTGGAAAGTTGTTTCCAGAAACTGTTGCTGAACTTTACGTGGTGGGTGAATCGAAAAGATCGCGACGGCAAGAATGTGTTCGAGGGAGGATTCCTGGGACTCGACAACATCGGTGTGTTCGATCGTAGTGCGCCGCTGCCAACCGGCGGTCACCTCGAGCAGGCCGACGGTACGGCCTGGATGGCTCTGTACTGTCAGAACATGCTGGAAATCGCGAGTGAACTGGCGGCCGAAGATCCGGCGTATGCCGAGATGTCGATCAAGTTCATGCAGCACTTCCTGTGGATCGCGTCGTCGATGATTCATGCTGGTGGCGATACTGGCATGTGGGACGAAGAGGACGGCTTCTTCTACGATGTCCTGCAGTTACCAGACGGCACATCGCAACGTCTGAAAGTTCGTTCGATGGTGGGCCTACTGCCGCTCTGTGCGGCCACCGTGTTTGAGGGAAGTCTGGTCGCACGATATCCCGAGGTCATTGAACGGTTTCGCAATTTCATGGCCGCCCGACCTGAACTGCTGAGTTTTATCCACGACTCACGAAAGCCGGGCTACGCCAATCGTCGCTTGGCATCGATCCTGGATGAAGACAAGTTGCGGCGCGTGTTGGCGAAGATGCTGGACGAAGACGAATTCCTCAGCCATTACGGGATTCGTTCATTGTCGCGCTATCATGCGGAACATCCTTACGTCGTGAATGCGGGCGGTCAGGAGTACCGTGTTGAGTATCTGCCGGCCGAGTCTGACAGCGGCATGTTCGGTGGCAACAGTAACTGGCGCGGTCCGATCTGGATGCCAGTCAACGGACTGATTGTGCGGGCATTGATACAGTACTACAGCTACTACGGGGACGACTTTCAGGTCGAATGCCCGACCGGTTCGGGCCAACTGATGACGCTCTATCAAATCGCCGAGGAGATCTCGCGTCGGAATTCGCAGATGTTCCTGCGCGACGAAACTGGTCGACGTCCCGTCTTTGGCGGTGCCGAGAAACTGCAGTCCGACCCGCATTGGCGCGACAACCTGCTGTTCTACGAATACTTTCATGGCGACAACGGCGCAGGGCTGGGGGCCAGTCATCAGACAGGCTGGACGGGGATCGTCGCGCGGGCTCTGCATCTGTTTGCCACGGTAACACCAGAGCAAGTCTTGGCGGGTGGCAAGGAATCGTATGCCGACGCCATTGCAGCCAATGGCGCTGTGGTGAAGGCTGACGCGGCGACTCACGCGGTCGTCTAATCGCAACATCGAGGTTCATTTCGTTATCTGCTCTTCGTCAGAGCTCACTCAGATCACACCATCATGTCGCCAACTCCACGTTATCCATCGCTCTATCAGATCAACACGCGAGTCTGGATGACCGAGCTGTCGCAGCAGATTGGTCGACGAGCCACGTTGGATGACATTCCAACCTCAGCTTTGGAAGCACTCGCCGCAAAAGGATTCGACTGGATCTGGCTGCTCAGTGTGTGGCAGACGGGAACTGGTGCCCAAGAAGTCTCTCGTACGAACGAGCAATGGCGTCATGATTTCGAGGAGACGCTTCCGGATCTCACCGACGATGATATTGCTGGCTCTGGCTTCGCGATTACGGCGTACACGGTGCATCAGGATCTAGGCGGCGATATCGCGCTAGCTCGCTTAAGAGGCCGGCTGCGACGACTCGGCATGAACTTGATGCTCGATTTTGTCTGCAACCATATGGCCGTTGATCATCCCTGGGTGCATGAACATCCTGACTATCTCGTTTGTGGCAGTGAAGAGGACCTGACGCGAGCGCCGCAGAACTATTTTCGCGCTCCTTCAGACGGTACGACTCAGATTCTTGCCTATGGCCGTGATCCTTATTTCACAGGTTGGTCGGATACGGTGCAGCTCAATTATGGCAATCCCGAACTGCAGCAAGCGATGGTCGGCGAACTGTTTCGAATTGCCAGTCAGTGTGATGGTCTCCGTTGCGACATGGCGATGCTGGTTCTGCCCGAAGTGTTTCAGCGAACTTGGAGTATTGAATCACAGCCATTCTGGCCCGCAGCCATCGAGCGTGTGCGAAGTGATCATCCGAGCTTCGTATTCATGGCCGAGGTCTACTGGGATCTCGAGTGGACATTGCAGCAGCAGGGCTTTAACTATTGCTACGACAAACGGCTGTACGATCGATTGCATGCTGGCGATGCTCAGTCCGTCAAAGGACACTTGCACGCCGCCTTGGAATATCAGGATCACCTGGCGCGATTCCTCGAAAATCACGACGAACCGCGGGCCGCCTCCGTCTTTCCATTCGACCAGCATCAAGCCGCTGCGATCATCACGTTCTTGTCCCCTGGGCTTCGTTTCCTGCACGAAGGACAGTTCGAAGGACGGCTAAAGCGAATCTCACCGCACCTGGTCCGTGCCCCGGAAGAGACGACTAATGTCAATCTTGCCCACTTCTACGAGAGCTTACTGACGGTTCTGCGATTACCGGCAGTTCGCGAGGGAAGGTGGTGGCTTCTGGAGTCACTTCCCGCTTGGGATGGAAACTGGACGCACGACTGTATCATTGCCTTCGCCTGGGAGCGATCCGCGTCAGAACGTCTCATTGTCGTCGTAAACTATTCAGATCATCAAAGTCAGACGCGCGTTCCACTGCCATTCGCCAATCTGATGGGAAACGTGCATCTGCAGGAACTCATCGCCACGCAATCTTATGACCGGGACAGCGGAGACCTCGCCACGAACGGTCTGTTTGTCGATCTTCCCGCATGGGGAAGTCATGTCTTCGCAGTGACCGCGACGCGCTGATGCTCAATCAAATGTCCGAGTGGGGCGGCGCCAGTTCCCGTCGTACCGCAGTGAGGCGGAATTTGAACTCGCCGCACCGAAGTGGCCCAACATTGGGCAGAGTCAGTCTGTTGGTCTAGACTGCCGTCTTCTAATTGCAGCCTGCTGAATCGACTGCTGGAGACGGATTCAGGATCGTCTCGGCAAGTGTTTCCGCTGAACTGTCGACGTCACTTCCTGCCGGTTCGTTCGGGTCTTCAGAGCGAGGAATCTGCGGTAGGTTCGTCACGTCTATGTTGCCCGAAGAGAACCCTGCGGCCAGCGGAGCATCTCAACTTCTAATTGACATCTGCCAACGAACTCGGCTTCCGCGTCAACGCAGATATTAACACCGCATCGAGAGATTAACGGGGCACAATATCGCTTTCGCTTTCGTTTTGTGACGACCGAATGCCATTTGAGATCGCATCGGCAAAAATTGCAACTTCAGGTGAACTCAATCGTCGCGACTTTGGCTCAATTCTTTCGGCGGGCGCGAGGTGTGGGCGTTGCGATCAGGCTCTTCAATGTGCGTAGGTTGATTGCATCCAGTTCCACTCCGTCACGCTCGCCTTTTTCCGTCTCAAGATACATCGGAACGTCGACGAAGCGAGCGTCGTTCAAGATATGACGAAATGGTTCGATCCCCAGAAATCCTTCGCCGATATGCTCGTGCCGGTCAACGCGGCTAGCGAGTGGCTTCTTGCTGTCATTCAGATGCCAGGCACGAATCCGATCGACGCCAATATGCTGATCAAACTCCGCCATCGTGTCCGCGTATTCGTCCGCTGTCTGCAGGCGGTAACCCGCAGCAAAGATGTGGCAGGAATCAACGCAGACACCGACCCGATCGGGATCGCGAATCGTGCTCAGCAGCGTCCCAATGTGCTCAAAGCGATGCCCCAGATTTGATCCTTGCCCGGCAGTCGTTTCGAGCCACAGTTGGCACTTAAAGCCCTTGGTCTGCTTGTGGACCAGATCAAGCGCCGTCGCAATTCGCGCTAAACCCGCTTCCTCAGAAGAAGTGACGAAGCTACCGGGGTGCATCACGACACCATCTAAGCCCATCGCTTCAGCACGTTGCAATTCAACGACCAAAGCCTCCACAGACTTCTGCCACAGCGTGTCGTCGGGACTCGCCAGATTGATGAGATAGCTATTGTGAGCGCAAGGTTTCCTCAACCCCGCCCGATCGATCGCTTCACGAAACAACTTGATGTCGTCATCCGACAGCCGCTTCCCCTGCCATTGGTTGTTGTTCTTGGTCAAGAACCGCCCAGATCTGGAGTCTGCTTTTTCAAGGGGATTAACGGGTTTCACGACCCACTGTGATGGGGAATGTGTGAAAATCTGGACTGTGTCCATGCCAAGCGAAGCTGCTTTTTCCGCAGCTTTGTGCATTCCACCGGCGATGGACAGATGAGAACCGAAGAGAGGCAATTTAGATTCCGTTTTGGTTAATAATTCGTCCGTTTGCTAATACTATCATTCCTTCAGATGATCTGCCCACATCCGCCACGTGAACTACATCTCTGCCGTCGTTTGCCGCGTGCTGCTTTTCACTTTTGCGTTTGTGTCCCTGATCGCGAGTTTTGCGCCGTTCTCGACCTGCAATTGTTCAACTGTGGTTCAATGCATCCAAGCTCTCTGGCGAATTCGCCCCCTCTCGATACGATGATCGGTGTCGGGCTAATTATTTCCAGTCGAGTCTTCGACTACAGGCCTTCACGGAGTCGGCGTCATGCGAGTATTTCGGACTTCTGCCATTGTGGTCACAGTCGGGCCCATGCTGAGTTGGATGGCAACGCTGACTGCACCAAGTGCTAATCTCATTGCTCAGGACAATGTGGGTGAAAAACGGCCCATAGGTGGGTCGCCGGTCCTTCCAGTGCCAGAGGCACCGTTCAGTGGCGTGATCGGACGTAAGGCCAGCGAATCGAAGTCGGCATTTCCTGCGGACATCATGGCACCGAAGGGTGCGCCAAACGTGCTGCTCATCATGACTGATGATACCGGCTTCGGGGCTGCGAGCACATTCGGTGGCCCGATTCCCACGCCGAACTTCGACCGCGTCGCCAAAAGTGGACTCAAGTACAACCACTTTCACACCACCGCGCTCTGCTCGCCAACGCGAGCCGCATTGCTGACAGGACGCAATCACCATACCTGTGGAATGGCCAGCATCACGGAGTTTGCTACGGGCTATCCCGGCTACACATCGCTTATCCCCAAGAGCGTTGGCACTGTCGGCAACATTCTCGTCAACAACGGATACAACACGTCATGGTTCGGTAAGCACCATTTGGTTCCAGAATGGATGCAAGGGCCTGGCGGGCCTTACGACCAGTGGGCGGGCGGGTTGGGATTTGACTACTTCTACGGATTCCTCGGTGGCGATTCGGACCAGTTTCACCCGGCCCTGTTTGAGAACAACGTTCCTGTCCTGCCGCCGGTCGGTGATCCGAACTACATCCTGATCCACGACATGGCCGATCGCTCCATCAATTGGATTCGCACACAGCATGCCACCGCTCCGGACAAGCCGTTCCTGCTCTACTTTGCTCCCGGTAACAGTCATGCGCCGCACCACGCGTCAAAGGACTGGATCGCGAAGTTCAAGGGACAGTTCGACCAAGGGTGGGATAAAGTTCGCGAGGAGACGCTGGCACGGCAGAAGAAGTTGGGCATCGCTCCAGAGAACACGGTGCTCACCCCTCGGTCAGAAGGAATCCCAGCATGGGATTCGCTGAGCGCCGATCAGAAGAAAGTCTACGGGCGGATGATGGAAGTCTATGCCGCCACCGTGGCTCAGAGCGACTACGAGGTTGGCCGCATTCTCGACTCGCTGCAGGAGTCCGGGCAACTCGACAACACTCTCGTTATCTACCTGATGGGGGACAACGGTTCCAGCGCCGAAGGAACGATGCAAGGAACGACCAGTGAAGTTTCTGCTCAGTTCGCCCCCGAGTCGATTGAGTACCTGTTGTCGATGATCGACGACTTGGGCAGCGACAAGACTTACAATCACTACCCAATTGGCTGGGCCCATGCGATGGACACGCCGTTCCAGTGGACCAAACAAGTCGCATCCCACTTTGGCGGCACCCGAAACGGGCTAGCCATCAGTTGGCCGAAGGGAATTCAGGCGAAGAGTGAATTGCGGACCCAGTTCCACCATGTCATCGACATCGTCCCTACGATTCTGGAAGCGACCAGCATTCAGGCCCCGCGAATCCTCAATGGTATCCCGCAGAAGCCGATGGAAGGTGTCAGTATGGTCTATTCATTCGACGACGCGAAGACTCCGACGCGGCACACAACACAGTACTTTGAGATGTCGGCCAACCGCGCGATCTACCACGAAGGCTGGATTGCCAGTACCACGCCAGTTCGGAAACCCTGGGAGACCCTAGGCGCATCACCCGACCCTGACGACTTCCCTTGGGAACTTTACAACCTTGCCGAGGACTACAGTCAGTCGAAAAACCTTGCAAAGGAAAATCCAAAGAAGCTTCTCGATCTGCAGTCCCGCTTCCTAATGGAGGCAGTCAAGTATAACGTGCTTCCAATCGATTCCAGTTTCGGAGATCGCATGGACCCGGCGACTCGTCCCAACTTCCTCCGCGGCAAAACAGAGTTCACGTATTACCCAGGGATGTTTCGCATTCCAGAAGCGAACTCGCCCGATGTGCACAACAAGTCATTTCGAGTAACCGCCGAGTTTGAAATCCCGGAAAAGGGATCCGATGGCGTGTTGGCGACGCAAGGAGGACGATTTGGGGGCTGGAGTATGCTAGTGCTCGACGGGAAGCCGATGTTTGTCTACGCATGTACGAATCAAGACGGTGAGAAGTTGCCGAAGCAACGCAAAGACAAGACCCGGATCTCTGGCCCCGACAAGTTGGTACCGGGCAAGCATACGGTTGCCTTCGATTTCGTCTACGATGGCGGTGGCCTTGGTAAGGGAGGCAAAGGGACGCTGACCGTCAATGGCAAAAAGGTCGGTGAGAGCCGCATTGAAAAGACAAATCCGCTCGGCAAGTTCACGCTCGATGAGAGCTTCGATGTCGGAATGGATTCCGGCTCACCGGTCATTGACGAGTACGAAACGAAGATGCCTTTCAAATTTACCGGAACGATCAAGAAGGTCGAAATCAAGCTCGGAGAGAACAAGCTGACGGCCAAAGAAAGAATCGAGTTTCAGCGGATTAGACGGGAACATGCGTTGGCT
>DASYEA010001262.1:0-7467 GCA_036499265.1 Schlesneria sp.
CCAGGGATCTCGGTTTTCCATTTGATGTTCTTCGTCTGACTCCACTCAATGGGCGGATTGGCATTTGTGGCAACACCGGTCGCATCAGGCCCGCGCCACTGATGCCAATTCTGCTGACGTCGAGATTCAAATTCGCCCGCCATCGCACCGCTGCCAACGGTTAAAGCCACGCTCAGAGCGGTCAAGAAAAACAATGCGTATCGCATCCCACAGTCTCCAGAAAACGTCCTTGTCTCGATACCTCATCTGCTAACGCAGCGTGGCTCACCGGAGTTGGCGGTGAGCCACACGCGATACCGTCATCCGTACATCCGCGCCAGCTCCCGTAACTCATCAAGGGCATCATCGAGTTCCGGGACCGGTGCTCCGCAGAGCCGACCCTTGCGATCGCATTCGCCCAGCAACATCAGCTCGTCGAAGTCCGGCGATTCCATCAGGCGATGATGAGCCCGATGGCCGATCGAGCGATTCCGGATCTGGTGCACTTCCATGTGATGCTCGATGAACCAGGCCGTTCTCTCAGTGATATGGCCCTCAAGTGCCTCGAGACCAGCCTCCACATGATTCGCAGCGTCCAGCCCCTTTCCCACATCATGCAACAACGCCGCCAGCTGAAACTCTTCGTCATAAGGGAGTTCAATCTGGGCAAGGACATAAGTCTGCAACAGGTGGTACAGCACATCCCCCTCGGGATGGTAGTACGGATCCTGCATCACCGTTTCGAGAGGAATCAGCAACGCCCTGTAGACCTGGAAGCGATCCACTGCCGCTTCCGCAGCCGCCACTTCCGTCTCCAGATCGGCGTCGGGATACTCGGTCTTCAAGAACGCTTCGAACTCCGCGAGCGACGCTCGTTCCATCGCCTTGCCGGTGATTGAACTCTTGAAGACGAAGCTCAGTTTGTCTGTTGGGTATAGCGTCAATTCGATCGGGAATCGGTCGCGGATGTGAATATGAGTGAACGTCCGCTCTTCGCCATGCTTCCGCACGTGCTTATGTTCAACATCATAGTCCATCCCCTCATCGTCTAGGCAGCCAGTCACCGCTTCGACGCTGGAAGCAAACACGTGAATGTCGATGTCCGAGCCTTGCCTGATGTGACCCGTGAAGACGCTGCCGATCACCTTGGGCCGACAGTGTGACACGATCCGCATGACTCGCAGCGCTTCGACTCGCATCTCTCGCAATCGATCGAAGCGAGAATGCCCTTCGAACAGATTCGCCATCCGCTGGATCTCGTCACGGATCTCAGCGTTGCTTGGTAAATCTGAGGGCTTAACCCATCCCTGGCACAGCCGCCTGGCGGCCTTCATCTTGGCTCGGTAGTACTCGGACTCACGCCGCGAGTACATCATGCGAGCCGCCTCAACAATAATCCCACGTCTCAGCTTTTCATCGCTCATCCATCGTATGTCGGATACTTTCGATCCTGCAGCCGCGCCCGATCAGACCTGATCGAAAAAAGTCGCGAACAAAGCAAAATCGCCTCGCGCCTATCAAGGCCGACACCGGGCGTTCGAGGTTGGTTTATTGTATATCGGATGAAAGGCGAGGAATATTGCAAATTGAGAAGTGCAAATCGCAAATCGCAAAATGGTGAGCAGTGCTGCGCGAATTTTTGCTGGTCGGAACACTTACTTGGGATTCAGATTCGTCCCCCGTGATCTCTGTGCCTCCGTGTTTCAAATTCCTCCCCTCTCTTCTTTCCGTGCCTTCAGTGTATTCCGTGGTTCAATCTCCGTTTCTGATCGCATACCCTGAACCTGCCAGAACTCACTCGCGTCTTCCGAACAGGTGTGATTTTCCATTTGACTCGCCACCCCCTACACTTCATCTTGCACGTAACACAATTCTCTGTCGAAAGCTGCTCCCTTTGGCTGAACCGATCCGCGACAATCTGAAGACTCAGAGTCGAACCGCCATTCTGGTTTCTGTTCCTGATCCCTCCCGCAATCTTGGCCGCGAACATGCCCTCGACGAATTGAAGGGCTTGGTGAAAACCGCCGGAGTTCGCGTCGTCGGCACCCTCGTACAAAACCGCGAGCGGCCGCATCCCGCGACCTGCCTTGGTAAGGGAAAAATCGAAGAACTACGGGAATTGATCGACGCCACCGAAGCCGAACTGGTGATCTTCGACAATAACCTCAGCCCGTCTCAGGGCCGCAATCTGGAACAGGAACTCGATCGAATCATCGTCGATCGCAGCGAACTGATCCTGGACATCTTTGCGACGCATGCCCGGACGCGCGAGGCGAAGCTGCAGGTTGAACTCGCTCAATTGCAGTACACCCGCACGCGATTGAAGCGCATGTGGACTCACTTGGAGCGCATCGACGGGGGGATCGGTGCCAGTCGCGGCCCCGGCGAAAAGCAGATCGAAACCGACCGTCGTCTGATCGATCAGCGGATTACGGAATTGCAGGTCAAGCTGAAAGAAGTCGAACAGCGTCGCGAGCGAATGGTTGGACAACGAGAGTCCCATGCGCTCATTTCGGTCGTGGGCTACACGAATGCCGGCAAAAGCACCTTGATGAATGCCCTAACCGGCGCGACGGTTTATGTCGCCGATCAACTGTTCGCCACGCTGGATACGCGGACTCGCAAGTGGACGATTCCGAATTGGGGGTCTGCCCTACTTAGCGATACCGTCGGATTCGTGCGAGATTTGCCGCACCAATTGGTCGCTTCGTTCAAGTCGACCCTGGAGGAAGCCCGTCAGGCCGACCTGCTGCTTCATGTCGTCGATGCATCCAACCCCGAAGCAGAACAACAGGCGGCAACCGTTGAAGAAGTGCTGGGCGAAATCGGCATCGAGATCAAAAATTCGATTCTGGTGCTGAACAAGATGGACGCGGTGGAAGATCGCGGCGTGGTCGACATCCTGCGAGCGAAATACAGCCATTCGGTCACCGTGAGCGCTCGCGACGGCACCGGTTTGGCACGATTGGGCGAGCTCGCGTCGGAATTGTTATCGGATGGGTTCGTCGAGGTCGACTTGGAGACGTCGGCGGGGAATGGCAAGCTGCTGGCGTTTCTGGCCGAGCATGCCAACGTTCAGGATCGCACTTACGTCGATTCCGACGTGATTTTGAAGTGCCGAGTCTCCCGCAACTGGCTGCCACGATTGCAATCGGAGACGGGCATCTCGAAGATAACAATTCGCGATCCGGCAGATTCCCCTTCTAGTGGACCTTCAAACCCCAATTGACGGATAGATCAAGGTATTG
Organism: Schlesneria sp.; assembly: GCA_036499265.1. Taxonomy (GTDB): domain Bacteria; phylum Planctomycetota; class Planctomycetia; order Planctomycetales; family Planctomycetaceae; genus Schlesneria. The sequence goes on from DASYEA010001262.1 coordinate 3,228, forward strand.
GCAGCAGGCCAACGAGCCTGCGATCGATGCTCGGAAACCTATCAAGACAGGGTGGCCATGCCACTGCCGCGGCAGACTTCCCCACAATTCCAAATTCACCTCCGCCGGTTGAAGACAACTGAATATCGAGGAACGCACCATGCCTGAAGATTACCTGAAGAAACTGATTCGCGACGGGGTGATCAGTAAGGACCAGTTGGGTGAAGCCGAGGATCTGGCGTCGAGCCTGGGAATTACCGTCGAAGACGCCTTGGTGCGGTTGGGATATGTTTCCGATGCTGAGATGTCGCAGATGCGGGCGACGGAATATGGCTACGATGTGGTCGACATCGCGGCGATGGAAATCCCGCAAAGCGTGATCGCGCTGATCCCGGAATCGGTCGCTCGCGAAAACATCGTGATCCCTCTGGCCATGGTCGACGAACGGCTGCGAGTCGCCATGAGCAATGCGATGGACCTCGATGTCATCGACAAACTCCGATTTATGACGAATCGTGAGATTGACCCGGTCGGGGCAAGCAAAGAGTCGATCCAAACGTCCATCAATCGGCACTACGGGGGATCGGAAACCGAGTCCGTCGACTCGATGCTGATGGAGTTTACCGAGACTGCGATTGACTTTACGGAAACGGAGACGATTTCCAGCAAGCAGCAAGAAGCCGAAGAAAGTGCCCCAGTTGTTCGTCTCGTCAATTTGATTATCTCTGAAGCCGTCAATATGAGGGCAAGCGATATTCATATTGAACCGTTTGAGGACAGAATTCGCGTTCGATATCGCATCGACGGGGTCTTAATTGAACGCGACAGCCCGCCAAAGCGACTGCTGGCCGCTCTGACCTCCCGTCTAAAGATTATGGCGCGGATGGACATCGCCGAAAAACGGCGACCGCAAGACGGACGAATCAAGACCCGGACGGGTGGCAAAGATTTTGACTTGCGTGTCAGTATCTTGCCGACCAAGTTCGGACAAGCCGTCGTTCTGCGAATCTTGGATCGCGACAACATTAAGGTCGGGATTCGTAATCTGGGATTCGGCGAAGAAAACTATCGCCGCTTCCAAACGATCATCCGTCGTCCGAATGGTATTTTTTTGGTCACCGGCCCGACGGGATCTGGAAAGACGACCACGTTATATAGTGCGCTCGGCGAGCTGAACCGCCCCGACAAAAAGATCATCACGGCCGAAGATCCGGTGGAGTACTACCTCCCAGGAATCAATCAGGTCGAGGTGAAACATGACATCGGCTTAAACTTCCAACGCATCATCCGAGCCATGTTGCGTCAGGCACCTAACGTGATCCTCGTCGGCGAAATCCGCGACGCAGAAACGGCAGAGATGGCTATTCAAGCTTCTTTGACTGGACACTTGGTCTTCAGTACACTGCATACGAACGATGCGCCCAGTTCCATTACACGTCTGATCGACATGGGCGTCGAGCCGTTCCTCGTCGCAAGCAGTATTATGGCCATCTTGGCCCAGCGTTTGGTCCGCGTTCCTTGTAGTAAATGCAAGGAGGAATACGATCCCGATGCGAGCGAAACTCAGCACTTTGAAATCTCGGCCGAGCAGATGGCGAATGCCAAATTCATACGCGGCAAAGGATGCAATCATTGCCAACATACCGGATATCGCGGCCGTATCGCGACGTTCGAATTGATGAGCATGAACTCGGCCCTCCGCGAGATGACATTTAAGAGCGAACCCGCTCAGGCAATCCGTCGCCAAGCCCGACTGTTTGGAATGAAGACTCTGGTGGAAGATGCTTTGGTGAAAGCACTTGCGGGGAAAACGACGCTGATGGAAGTTTACAAATTGGATAAAGGGGGCCACTGAGTTGTGGGCCAACCGCTATCTTGAACGTGGCCTACCGCCACTGTCATATCGGATATCCGAAGTACGCCGCCCTGGAGCTGTGAGTTCGATTGGAATGAGAGACTTGCGGTGGCGAAACGGTAGGGGGCTCACCCCTTGCATGCTCAACGATAGCCGCTTGAACTAGTGGAGCGAGAAGCAAATAGACAATATGTCTTAGGCAGGCTGGTCAGCCTGCAATAACCATTAAGGTCCTCGCCCCTACGCATTAACAAATCCAAATTCATTGACGCTTCAGATTCCTGAATCATTGTGACCACAATTTGAGCCGTATGCCGAATCACGGAATAATCCCGGTGCCAATCAGACAGCGGGCCATTTCGACCATTCGGGTGCTGTTTCCGACAATTTGTTTCTCGCTTTCAATTCGAACCGTACGGTGAGTAATGGCCGCAGCACTGCAGATCGACAAGATGCTCGAGACAGTCGTTCGCGAAAAAGTGAGCGATTTGCATATTACGACCGGCCAGCCCCCCGTGGTGCGCGTCGGCGGTCGCATGGTCCGCCTCGAAACGAAAACGCTGACAGCTGATGACACCGTCGGCTTGATGAAGAGTATTACGCCCGAACGAAATCAGCAGGAACTTCAAGAAGTCGGTGGAACGGACTTCGGGTTCGCCTTCGGTGACAAAGCTCGTTTCCGCGTGGCCGTATTCAAGCAACGCGGTCACATCGGCATGGTGTTGCGACGAATTCCGAACGAGTTCCTGACATTCCAACAACTTGGTTTGCCGTCGGTCATCTCTGATCTGCTGCATCGCCCGCGAGGACTGTTCCTTGTCACCGGCCCAACTGGTAGCGGTAAGACCACCAGTCTCGCCAGTATGATCAACTACCTGAACGATACGGTCGACCATCACATCATTACGTTGGAAGACCCGATCGAGTATTACCACCAGCACAAGAAATCGACGATCAATCAGCGTGAGATTGGTGTCGATGTTCCGGACTTCCCTGAAGCATTGCGTCGCGCACTCCGAATGGACCCGGACGTGATCCTGGTCGGTGAAATGCGCGATTTGGCCACGATTTCAGCGGCAATCACGGCCGCCGAAACCGGCCACATGGTGTTCGGAACGCTGCATACGACGGGTGCTCAGGGTACGGTCGACCGAATCATCGACGTGTTCCCCACCAGTCAACAAGAACAGATTCGTACTCAGTTGTCGGTCGCGATCATCGGCATCCTGTCGCAGGCCCTGCTACCACGGAAGCCTAAGGGTGTGGTCGCTGCCTACGAAATGCTGGTCGTCACCCCCGCTATCGCCAACCTGATTCGTGAAGCGAAGACTTTCCGAATTAACTCGGCCATCCAAACCGGACGCAAGTTCGGCATGCAGTTGCTCGACGACGCCCTCTTCAGCCTCTGGAAGAACCAGATCTGTGAAGAGGACGATGTTGTCACCAAGTCAAATCAACCCGGCGAACTGAAGGCCCGTATCGCACGAGCCAAAAAAGGTCTGCTGGACGAAGAAGAAGAGGAAGACGAAGACGGCGAAGAAGAATGAAACAATAGGACTGACTTGACCTATGGGACAAACGCGACGCAACCCGTCGCGTCAGTTCCAGGCGTCCCCTAAGTCCCAAGAACTACGGTTCCCAGCATCGAATAGCCCTCTGTAGAAACCACGCTCCCATGGCACAGCGTCGACTCGGACAGATCCTGGTAGATCTCGGTTACCTCACCGAAGATCAGCTCTGGGACATTCTGGAAGAACAGAAACAGAGCGGTGGCGAGATCATCGGTCAGGTCGCTGTCCGCATGGGGATGGTTTCGCAGGAGCAGGTGACCGAGGCGCTGGCGGAGCAGTGGGGATTGCCCGTCGTCAATCTGAACGAAACCACCATCATGCCCAAAGTGCTGGAGGACGTTCCGCAGACGATGGCCGAGTTGTACAAGATCATGCCGTTGTCGAAGAAAGACAACGTGCTGACCGTGGCGATGGCCGATCCGCAAAACATCGCGGCTCTCGACGATCTCCGCAATATGTTGAACTGTGACGTTCGCGGTGCGGTCTCGAATGCGAAAGACGTAGAGGCAGCAATCGCTCGCTACTACGCCGATCGCGAAGAGAGTATCGAAGACATCATCGGTCAGCTTGAGGATGATGAAGACGACGGCAAAAAGAAACGCGGTTTCGATCTGGCCGGGGACATGCAGGACGAAGCTCCGATCCGCAAGCTGCTGAACATGATTCTGCTGCTGGCCATCAAGGATCAGGCCAGCGACGTCCACTTCGAACCTTTTGAAGATGAATTCAAAGTCCGCGTGAAAGCGGACGGCATGCTCTACGAAATGGTTCCGCCACCGCGGCACCTGGCGAATGCGATTGTTTCCCGTATCAAGATTATGTCCGATCTGGATAT
>DASYEA010001263.1:0-5586 GCA_036499265.1 Schlesneria sp.
AGCTATGTTCCGAAACGCCAACTTAATACGGAACTTTTGGACACCGTCAACCAAGTCTATTCGGCAGCTCGCGAAGATCGCGGCCGAATCCGGTTGATGCGTCGTATGACAGAGCAACAAGTGCAGTTTACGATCGAAAACGATCACGAATTGATCTCTTCATTGGTTCAGTACCTGAAAGATGGTGCTGCCGGGATGGGCATTTGTGATGACGGGGAACGCGTTCGAACTGGTGTCGCGTTGCAAGAAGCTCTGACAAATGCCTGTCTGCATGGAAATCTGGAAGTCGATTCGGCACTTCGTGAAGTGGATCATCGTCAATACTACGAACTGGCTCGAACTCGAATGACACAGCCTCCGTATTCACAACGTCGGATTCATGTGAGTGCACGCTACAGTCCCGAGGCGGCCGTGTTCTGCATTCGCGATGAAGGGCCGGGATTTAGTCGTGAATCGCTGCCGGATCCAACGGATCCCACCAATATTGAACGGCCGTGTGGACGCGGATTGTTGTTGATGCAAACGTTCATGGACGAAGTCAAATACAACGAGGCAGGGAACGAGGTTACGATGATCAAGCGGCATCGTGGTCTGTCGACTGCTCGCAATCAGGGGCCTGAGCGATGAGTTCCAGCAAAGTCTTTCGAGTTTCGTTGGCGGACGACGCAATGGTCGTCGAGTTGCTTGGTGTTGTCAGCAGCTTGGCGGATGACAGCATTACGCGCGAGCTGGATTCGGTGCGTCAGCGCCTGCGAACCAGTGCGTGCAGCGGAATTGTGATCGATTTCGGGCAGGTCGCCTATTTCGGCTCCAGCATGCTCGAAGCGATCCGTGCGCTCTGGAACGATCTGACACCAAATGAGGGTCGCCTGATTCTCTGCAACGCCTCTGAAGTCGGCCGAGAGATCCTGCAGGTCGCCAAGTTTGACCATATCTGGCCGCTGGTCGACACGCGTGAGCAGGCTCTTCAATTGTTGAAGGCGTGAACTTCGTCGGACTTGTGTCAGGCCTCAGTTGAGTGACTACCAATGACCAGTATCAGCCCCGAAATCGACTTGCAAATCTCTCGCTATGCCGCCGGTCCCGCAGAACTACGCGCAGCGATCGGAAATCTGTCCTGCGATCAGGTTCGCCAGCCAGCCGCTCCCGGAAAATGGAGCGTGCTGGAAGTGGTCTGCCATCTTTCGGACTTCGAACTGGTGTATGCTGACCGGATGAAGCGAATTCTCGCTGAGGAACGGCCGACGATGTTCAGCGGTGATCCCGATCAATTCGCTGCCGCTTTAGCGTATAGTCAGCGAGACTTGGAAGAGGAACTGCAGGTCATCACTGCGGTCCGTCAGCAGATCGTCCGGTTAATGCGGACCCTGGATGCCAGCGCCTTCGAACGCGAAGGGATCCACACGGCCGACGGGCCTTTAACGTTAGCGACCCTTCTCAAGCGGATCGCCGGCCATATTCCACATCACGCCGAATTCATTCGGCAGAAGCATCAGAACCTTTAGGTGGCTGATCATCCGCGTCAGTGCGGCTCGACGATCGGCAGTCCTGCCGCCGTCATTTCCGTCGCGTGGGCTGGGTCAGCTTGTGAAATCGGCGTTGGCGAAGTGGCAATTTGTGGCGACGACATGATGGTTTGCCCAGCCAGTTGTGGTGCCATCATCGGTGACGAAATGATGGTCGGCTGTTGGTCGATCGGCATCGTCGCCGTGACAAAACCGGACTGCATCCCCCCCGCGTCTGCCATGCCAAAGCTCGGCAATGGATAGGCGGTCACTTGTTCCGTCGCACCATGTCGATGGTGCCGATGTCGATGGCGACGCGTAGACGGATCGTCAAGCGCGATGGCCTCACTCGAAGCCATTCCGACATTCTGGACCACCATGGGTTGCCCGGCAGCCATCGGCATCTGATTCATACTGGCCAAACTGACTGGTACGCTGTTTTGCATGAGTGCCGAGCGATTCAAATTCGTCGAACTGGAACCTGTTACCGTCGCCAGTCGCGAGCGAACTTCGGGTTGACCCCAACGAGCCTGCAGTGATCGCTGGTAGTAGGATGCCGCTTGATCTGACTGACCGGTTTCGTGGTAAAGTTGCCCCAACTGGGCGAGGGCGGCAGGATGATTGGGCTTGATCTGTAAGGCTTGCTGCAACGATTGCTCTGCAGCAGTCTTATTGCCCATTTCCCGCTGGAGCCAGGCTTGTTCAACATAAGTTTCCGGGACGTACGGCTGCGTGTCTCGCCATTCTGTCAGAAGCTGATCCGCTTCTGCCGTGCGCTGCTGCGAAACCAGGATTTGAGTCAACGCATGATACGTTGGTTGGTGCATCGGACCGACCGTCAGGTTATGTCGCAAGACTTGTTCTGCGGATTGTGTGTCGCCTTGCTTCTGCATGGCCATCGCCAGGTTGTGGCGATAGTCGGCGTTCCGAGGGGAATCGATCACGGCGCGTTCGAATTCGCCGCGTGCCATCGAATAATTGCCCTTTTGGTAATAGCCCATGCCGGAGTTATTCATGACCCAGCCGTTCGTCCGGCAGCAGCCTGAAATGGTCATCAATAGGCACCACAAACCGATCGCTCGAAGGACATCAGTCGATCGCGGAAGATTCTGTCTGACTTTGCGCATGTTGCCGCAACTCCTGGCTCGCGGAGGAATTCGCAGGTGACGTGGCGGGACTCGCCGTTCGCGACCTGTTTGGCTTATCAAATCGTGATGTGAGGGAAGATTGGAGGCGGAAAGATAGTGCAGCCGTCCGCGACCAGCAATACGGGTTTGCTCCGTTCCAGCCCGCGAACCCTTGAAAACTTGATATTAACCCGAGGTTTGCGGCGAAAATCGGCAGATCCGTGCATCACGAAATCGAACTACGGCAGCCACTGCCGGAACGCCATGCTGCGCAGTTCACCTTGTTCGACTTCCCTTCTCCAGCTACGCTGCCTTCCATCTGAGACGACGCATGCTACCGGCGTGTATCAGGGAGGCTCAGATTCAATTTGAACGCAAGGACATATTCATGAACAAGAATTTGATCGTTGCCGTAGCAGCGGCAGTCATCGGGTGGGCTCAATTTGGCTGGACTCAGGATCTGACCTTCGGCTCCAAAGCGCCGAAACTCGAAGTGAAAAAGTTCGTCAAAGGTGAGCCAGTTAAGGGATTTGAGAAGGGCAAGACCTACGTTGTCGAGTTCTGGGCGACGTGGTGTGGACCTTGCCGCGCCACAATTCCCCATCTGACAAAGCTGCAGAAGCAATATAAGGACATCGCGTTCATTGGCGTGGCAATCCTCGAAGACGATCAGGATGAAGTCATCAAATTCGTCGAAGAGATGGGCGACAAAATGGATTACCGCGTCGCGCTCGATCAGGTTCCGGACGAAGGTGACAGCAGCGATGGAGCGATGGTCAAAAACTGGATGGATCCATCGGGACAGCAAGGTATCCCCACGGCATTTATCGTGAATGGCGAAGGCCTGGTGGCATGGCTGGGACACCCTGGAGAGATCGACGAACCGCTAGAGAAGATTGCGAAGGGAACCTGGGACCTCGCCGCCGAGGTCAAGAAAATGAAGGCCGCTGTTGCCGAGCTAAAAAAGATGGAAGAGGCAAAGGCCAAGCTCGGGAAGCTCTACGCTGAATTCGAGGAGACCGGTGATTTCACCGGCATCGTGAAGGAGCTGGATGCGGTCGCCAAATCATTTCCGGAGCATGCACTGCAGTTCTCCCTTGTGAAACTCAATGTGCTATCCAGCCCGAAGGGTGACGTTGATCAGGCCTTGACCGTTGGGAATGCGCTGATTGAATCCGACGATATCGGCGAGAACGCGGACACGTTGAACAACATCGCGTGGATGTTGGTAACGCCAGATCGGGAAAAGAAGGCCGATCCGAAGCTGCTGAAGTTTGCGCTCAAGGTCGCTTTGAAAGCGGATAATTTGGAGAAGAACCAGAACCCCTCAATCGCCGATACTTTGGCCAAAGCTTACTTCGATAGTGGGATGTTGGAGAAGGCGGTGACGACTCAGGAGCGTGTTGTCGAACTCGTCCCTGGTACCCCGTTGGAGAATGACCCGTCGGTGAAGAAGCGATTGCGTCAGTACAAACGTGCTCTTGAAGCCGCTTCCAGCCCTTCAAAATAGTGGCGACCACGCCGCGGCCGGAAATCATTTTTCAAAGTTGATTTCCGGCTGCTTGATTTGTGGAAGGCCGCTCATCGGCGGTGATTCACCCCTTCTTCGGCCTCGGCCTCGGGTGAATATTCATCACGCGATTGACAACGATCTTGATGCCATGGATTCCTCGCACGACTTCGCACAAGTCGATTTCGTCGTCGTTGGACTCCAAAGAGCCGTCCAGAAAGATCGAGTCACGATCACATTGATGGACGCTCAATCGCGTGAATTTGAGCGCCGGGTGGTTTTGCAGCCGATGCAAAACTTCACATTCAACTTCGTGAGGAAGGAACTCCTCAGTCGTCGCTGCATCGTGAGATTCAGCGACTGTTGATTGGGCAGAATTGGCGGGAAATTTCATACAATTCCTCCTTGCAGTACAGTGCGCCAGTGGTTTTCACTCAGGCCCGCAACTCCAATGTAGCCAATGGCGGCAAGATCGCGAGTAGAATCCGAAGGTTTTCATCAATATTCTACGATTCGAATGTGTGATGCTTGGCCAACTTTTCTAAGCGGTTAAGTCCGATCGCGAAATCCCCGCCTCGCGGATGTCTGTCCCACACCGGAGAATTGACGATGACAAGCGCGCGAATACCGACACCGGCTGATCGGTTTCTGGGCTGTTTCCTGGGGCAGGCGATCGGCGACGCGCTCGGCAGTCCGGTAGAAGGGATGTCCGCCGAAATGATCTATCATTTCTTCGGCGACAGCGACGCATTGATGACGGTCCCCGCCGACCGCCAACTCCACTACACGGACGATACCGAGATGCTGATCGGTGTCGCGCAAACTTTGCTTGAGCATGGCACGATCATTGAAGAAGCCCTGGTGGCTCGGTTTGTCGCCAACTTGAACCCTGCACGCGGGTACGGCCCCGGAGCGATCAAGATTCTGCAGGCAATGTCCGAAGGGAGGGACTGGCGACACCTGACAGCCACCATTTTTCCAGGTGGTTCATATGGAAACGGGGCCGCGATGCGCGTCGCTCCCGTGAGCTTGGTTTTCAGCGGTGATCTGGACAGAGTTTGGGAAGAGGCACGACTGTCTTCGTTGTGTACCCACATTCATCCGTTGGGAATCGAAGGAGCACAGTTATTGGCAATCGCGATCGCCTGGCAGTTGCGGCATCCTGAATTTGACTCGGCGGCGATGTACGCCGAACTAATTCGCCGCGCGACCACCGAAGAATTTCGCTGGTTGCTTTCGACGGCAGCGTCACTAACCGTCGACGACTCGGTCAGCATTCTTGGAAACGGGATCGAAGCGCAGCGATCTGTCGTGACATCGATCGCTTGCTTCGCTCTCAGTCCCGATAGCTACGTCGATTCAGTTGGACGCGCGATCGGATTGGGAGGTGATACGGACACGCTGGCAGCGATGACGGGTGCCCTCAGTGGCGCACACTTGGGAG
>DASYEA010001264.1:0-5099 GCA_036499265.1 Schlesneria sp.
CCTTTCTTATGAGCAATGAACATCGGAACCTTCGTTCCATCCTTGCTCGCATAGAAGACCTGTTTGACTTCATAGTCGTCCGGCGTGAACTTCACCGCAGCACGACGCAGCAACTTGCTCTCGCCAGTCAGCAGGTCGTAACGAAACACGGACGGCGGCGTCGCAAAGCTGGAGAATGAATAAAATGTCTCAGTATCTGTTCGCTTCCCACCAAAACCAGATGCTGTCCCGATCCCTGGAAACTGCACTTCGCGAATGAATTTGCCATCCAGCTCATGCATCTTAACTTGAGTGCGAGCGTCCTTCAGGTAGGTCAACACGAACTGATTCCCGACGATATCCGCACCAACCAGTGTCTCTGTGGTCTGCGGGACGACTTCGTGAATCTCTGTTGGCTTACGCGTGTCGATCGCAATGATTCGCTTGCGCGGCGCTTCCAGATCGGTGACGAAGTAGAACACGGGACCATTGTTTCCAATGAACGAGTAGTCGTCATTGAAGTGCTCGATCAGATCGATTGGCATCCCATAGGGTTCGGTAAGATCCTTGTAGAGGACACGGAACTTTTCGTTCGTTCCCTTCCAGATATTGATCACCAGGTAATGTCCATCTTCGCTGACGCGCAATCCAAAGCCCCAGGTTGGTTCGTCGGGGCGCTTGTAGACGAGTGTGTCCTGAGATTGAGGCGTCCCAATGCGGTGATAGAAGACCTTCTGATTCAAGTTCGTTCGTTGAAACGCCGCCTCCTTCGGTGGTTCGTCGTAGCGGCTGTAGAAGAAACCCTTGTTGTCGGTCGTCCAGGCGGCGCCGCTGAACTTGACCCAACGCAACTCGTCTTCGAGGACACGCCCGGTCTCGACTTCCAGAATCCGCCAGACGTTCCAATCCGAGCCCGCTTCGGCCACGCTGTAGGCGACATAGCGGCCATCATCGCTGAACGAAGTTGCTCCCAGGGCGACGGTGCCATCTTTGGACCATTTGTTGGGATCGATCAGGACGCTCGGCTCAGATTCGAGTGTGTCCTGCTTGTACATCACCGATTGATTCTGCAGGCCGTCGTTCTTCAGAAAGAAGTAGCTTCCGCCCGATTTCGACGGAGCCGAAAACTTCTCGTAGTTCCAAAGCTCAGTCAGTCGCTTCTGAATGGTCTTTCGCTGCGGGATCGATTCGAGGTAGGCAAACGTGACCTTGTTTTCGGCTTCCACCCACGCGGCGACATCTTTCGATTCACGAACATCGTCTTCGAGCCACCGATAAGGGTCGGGAACCTTCACGCCATGAAGTTCGTCAACGTGATCAATCTTCTTTGAGTTTGGGTACGTCATCTTCTCCCCTGCCCCAGCAGTCGCGCCTATCAGTACACACACCAATCCGTAGATTATTGCCTTCATCGATGACGGTCCTTTTGTTTTTGCCAACGTTGATCAACGAAGACAGCGTAAACGATCGTCCGCAGATTACACAGATTCAGCAGATTTGTGGATCAGCCGGATTCGTTGCCTCTTCAAATCCGCCGTCTACGCTGCGCTATTCCGCCGATGACGGCGGATGCGAAATCTGATCGCCAGCTTCCGAGTCCGATTGTGTTGGCAGGCCGGAAGAGCTTTCTAGTTGAGAGGCGACAACCGCTTCTCTGGAGGCTTGCTCTCGCGCGCGAACTTCGTTTACGGTCCCCAGGCGCCTTGCCGAGGCCAACATGGCACACAAATAGTTGAGCTCGCTTACGTCGCGCAATCGCTGTTCAATGGCCTCGGGCGACATGTCAACGTCGCGAGGGCGAAGCTTAGGGAGTGGGGTCATCTGGCCAAAGTCCCAATCGTTGAAGGTCGACAATATCCTGGGGACGCCCGGAGAGCTTTTTCATGATGTACAAGCCTGCAGGTGAGACCACCTGCAATTTTGTCCCTTGAACTTCAAGGTATTCGCGAGCATCCCATGCTGGTTGTAGCGGCATGTTGACGATCAGCAGATCAAGGGTCAAAAGATTCTTGCCGTCGACTTTTGAAATTCGAAAAATATCAAGGGGAGTTGCTTCGCCTGCCCCCATCGGGAGTATTCCCGCTTCAAGATTGAAACCACGACTTCGAACAACGACAAGAATTCGTTCCAGATCTTCTCGCCGTATCAGGAGGTCAATATCTTTCGTTGCCCGGGAGAACCCATGAATTGCGACGGCTAGGCCGCCACATAAGGCGTAATCGATCTGATTCGCTTCGAGGTCGTCAACGACCGCAAGCATCTCTTCGAATAAGTTATACACAGTGAAGGAACTCGAATTGGATTGCCAAGATTGAGGTTTCGATCGACGTGATTCTTAGAATAGATCCCAACTGCTCGCGACTCAATTCGACGCCGTCGATCAACTCCTCTCGCGATGAGCGACTAAGTCCCTAGATGAGTGGCTGAAATCGTTTTTTGGCCATTTCTTTTGCCATACCCTCAGTTCGCCGGATTCACTGACATTATCGCCCATCCGCCCTTGGCTTGAAGTTCGAACACCTGCTCGCTACTTTTCGCGTTGTCAACGAGTGGTTTTGCTCGGGCGCTGATTGTTCGCCCCGAGGACCCCTGCCTGGCCGGAAATGACATAAACCCGGCCGATCCCTTAATTTGCGGTTGTTTAGACGACCGGGTTTGGAAGGACTGCGCATGACTCAATACGTCTATTACTTCGGCGATGGTGTGGCCGACGGTGATGCCACCATGAAGACCCTGCTCGGTGGCAAGGGCGCCAATCTGGCCGAAATGGTGCGAATTGGGTTGCCCGTTCCAGCCGGTTTCACCCTGACCACCGAAGTCTGTACCTATTATTACGCCAACAACCGTACGTTCCCGCCAGAACTAAAGCAACAAGTTCTGGACGCCCTCAAGAAGGTCGAAAAGGGCATGGGAGCCGAGTTCGGTTCCGCCACCAATCCCCTGCTCTTCTCGTGCCGCTCGGGTGCTCGTGAATCGATGCCTGGGATGATGGATACCGTTCTGAACATCGGTTTGAACGACACCACCGTCGTCGCGTTGGCCAAGCAGACCGGTAACGAACGTTCCGCCTGGGACAGCTATCGCCGCTTCGTGCAGATGTACGGCGACGTTGTTCTCGAACTGAAGCCAAAAGACAAGACCGAAGGCGATCCATTCGAAGTCGCCCTCGAACACAAGCGTGAACACGAAGGCGTGACCGAAGATTCAGCCCTCTCCGTCAAGGCGCTGAAAGAACTGGTCACCGAGTTCAAGCAACTCATCAAGACTCGCGCTGGCAAGGACTTCCCAACCGATCCGATGGAACAGGTCTGGGGAGCAATCGGCGCTGTGTTCGGCAGCTGGATGAACGATCGCGCGATGGTTTATCGCCGCACCTACGGCATCCCTCACGAATGGGGTACCGCTGCCAACGTTCAAGCCATGGTCTTCGGTAATCTGGGCGATGATTGTGCGACCGGCGTGGGACTGACCCGCGACTGTGCACTTGGTACCCCAGGCTTCTGCGGCGACTACCTGATCAACGCTCAGGGCGAAGACGTCGTGGCCGGTATTCGTACTCCAAAGCGTATCGAAGAAACGCTGTCGGCTGACATGCCTGTTTCGTACGCTCAGTTGAATGACATCGGTAAGAAGCTCGAAAAGCACTACAAAGAAGTGCAGGACATCGAGTTCACGATCATGCGTAACAAGGTCTACATGCTGCAAACCCGTAACGCCAAGCGTACCGGATTCGCCGCTGTTCGTATTGCCGTTGACCTGGTCAACGAAGGCCTGATCACTGAAGTTGAAGCGTTGCAGAAGCGACGTATTCCGGCCGACGACCTGTCGCAACTGCTGCAGCCGATCTTCGACCCTGCCGCCAAGAATGCTGCGACGAAGGAAGGCCGATTCCTCGCCAAGGGAATCAACGCCGGTCCCGGCGCTGCTTCGGGCGTGATCTGCCTGTTTGCCGACGAAGCCGAAAAGTTCCACGAGAAGAATCCGAACATCGATATCGTTCTGGTTCGTAAAGAAACCAGCCCAGAAGACCTTCGCGGTATGAAGGCCGCCAAGGGAATTCTGACGGCCACCGGCGGTGCCAGCTCACACGCGGCTCTCGTCAGCCGCCAGATGGGCAAGGCGTGTATCGTTGGTTGCTCGGCCTTGGAAGTCGACTATACCGCCTGTACCGTCAAGGTTGGCGGCAAGACTTTGAAGGCTGGCGACTTCATCAGTATGGACGGTTTCACCGGCGAAGTCTTCGAAGGCAAGGTCCAGACGAAGGACAGTGAAGTCATTCAGGTTCTGGTCCAGAAGACGCTGAAGCCAGAAGAGTCTGAAACGTATCAGCGCTATGCTCAGCTCATGGGCTGGGTTGACAAGTACCGCAAGCTGCGAGTTCGCACGAACTCGGATACGCCAGCTCAAGCCGACGAAGCAATCGCTTTCGGTGGCGAAGGGATTGGCCTGTGCCGAACCGAGCATATGTTCTTCGATCACCTCGACGAAATTCGTCACATGATCGTGGCCGACACCACGGAATCTCGCGAAGAGGCACTGGCCAAGCTGCTGCCGTTCCAACGAGCTGACTTTGCCGGCCTGTTCCGCAGTATGAACGGTCGACCCGTCACCATCCGACTGCTCGATCCCCCGCTGCACGAGTTCCTCTCGGATCGTCATCTGGAAGAACAACCTGACCTGGGTGAAAAGCTCGCCAAGTGGACCAACTCGACCATCGACGCCGTGAAGCGTCGCGTGGGCGAACTGCACGAAGCGAACCCAATGCTCGGACATCGCGGTTGCCGTCTGGGCATCGTCTATCCCGAAATCACCGCCATGCAAGCACGAGCGATCTTCGAAGCCGCTGTGCTGGTGAAGAAGGAAGGAATCAACGTGGTTCCGGAAGTCATGGTTCCGCTCGCCGGATTCGTGACCGAGTTCAAGCACCAAGAGAAGATCATTCGCGCAGCTGCGGAAGCGGTCTTCAAAGAAACGGGCACCAAGGTCGAGTACCTCGTCGGTACGATGATCGAAGTCCCACGAGCTGCCATCCGTGCTGATCAGATCGCGAAGGACGCCGAGTTCTTCAGCTTCGGAACGAACGACCTGACCCAGACGACGCTGGCGATCAGCCGTGACGA
>DASYEA010001265.1:0-8843 GCA_036499265.1 Schlesneria sp.
TGTCCGGTCGTGGTCGCAGCAACTCCAGACGAATTGCCGCTGGAACTAAAGGCCTACCAAGTTCAAACGCTTGTCGCATTTGATTCGCCGTTTATGGGAACGGAAGGGAAGGCGGAATTACTGAACGAGATTCGACAAACCGCCGCGCGCTGTATCGGCTCGCAATGGTCGGTAACCGTTGACGAGGCTGCTTGGCAGCAACCCGCTTCCGCAGCGGGACTGACTCGACTGACCATGGCGAGAGTCCTCGAACATTCGCCGCCAGAGACCAGTCAAGTCGATATCTGGCAAGTGGCAACCGTACAATCGATCGGAGCTCGCTGGCATGTCGCCGTTCGATCCTGGCAACCAAACGTAGGTGTCGAGCCGGAAGTCGTCAGTGCCGACTGCTCTGATCGCTCCGAACTTGCGCTGACCGTGCTTCGCTTGTCCTATGCGGCCTTTCGGCCGGTCGGTGTGATTGATAACGTCGACGGGAAACGCGTGACTGTGCTGTTGCGAGCCGGAGGATTGGCCGTTCCGGATGGCTCCTTTGCTCTCTCGAAAGCGGCCTCGCTATTCATTCCAGTGCTGGCCAGTCGCAACCGAGATAAAACGATTGATCGGCTGCAACCGATTCCCTGGACATTCCTGTCCGTGACTGAAACAGACGGTGCCCGACTGACCTGCGATGTTCACAGCGGCCTTCGTTCGGCAATCGGCGGTAAGAAAAGTGGTCGAATCGAAACGCTGGCCATCGGTGTCAAATCAGCATTTCCAAACAGCCAACTGGAATTGGCCACTCAAGCGAAGCCCTCTCTACCCTTGGTTGCACATCGAATTGAATTACGTAAGACAGGGGAAATTCCCAAGGCTGATGAACCGCATGACAGCGACGATCGCCTGATCAAAGTGTTACTGACCGATCGTCGCGGTCGGGTTGTCATACCTGCGGGATCGACTGAAGACGTGATTTGGCTGTTTGCGTACAGCGGCAACCACCTGTTGGCCCGTGTCCCAACCGTACCCGGCATCGTTGCCGCGATGAGATTAGAGGTTCCTGATGACTCGGCGCGACTGGCTGCCGAGTCGGACTTGTACATGCTGCAGGGGGTGTTGATCGAAGCAGTGGCCTCTCAGAATACCGCCGCAGCCGCGGTACGGATTGCCGTCAAGAAAAACGACGCGGCTCGGGCAAAGCAGGCCGTTGCGGACCTGAAGAAGTTGCCAGGCGCTCAAGTCTATCTCGATCGAGTGACCGCCATCCGCATCCCATCGATCAAGATAGCGCAGTCGAAAAAGGATCGCGCGGGGGAAGCTCGCATCAAGCGGATGTGCGACGAAATGACCGAATTGATCAAACAATACCTGAGTGAAGACAAACGGCAGGCCGTTTCGGAGGAACTCAAAGAACTATTTACGGACGACGAAGCAGGCGAAAAGCCTGTCAAGCAGGGAACTTAGCAGACCGAACGCTGCTTACTGATGCGTGACTCTGGATTTGCGAAAATCAAGTGGTTTGACGCGATTCAACGCGGAAGTTACGATGCTCCGTCCCGAAGTGGGTTGTGGTCGGCACATTGCTGGCCCAAAGCCAGTAGGCAATTATTAACGAGTCGCCTCTCGAGGTGTGCAAGGAGTCGGCAACGTGTCAGAGATCGTGGTGAAGGATTTCCTGGAAGCAGGTATTCATTACGGACACCGGACAAGCCGGTGGAATCCGAAAATGCGTCCATATATTTACGGGCGCCGAAATCTGATCCACATTATTGACGTGAAGGAATCAGTTCGCGGCCTGTTGCGTGCAAAGCGATACCTGCAAAAAGTTTCCGCTCAAGGCAGCCTCGTGCTGTTCTGCGGAACCAAGAAGCAAGCCGCTGACACCATCCGCGAATCGGCAACCGCTTGCGGCATGCCCTACGTCGATTATCGTTGGCTGGGTGGGATCTTTACGAACTTCCGCACCATCCGCAGCCGGATGAAGCGACTCGAAGAACTCGACCATATCTTCAATTCCGGCGAAATCGAGACTTACTCGAAGAAGATGCAATCCAACCTGTTGCGTGAGCATAAGCGTATGCTCCGTAACATCAATGGTTTGCGTCAAATGAACCGTTTGCCGGAAGCGATCGTCGTGATCGATCCGCGTAAAGAGCATAACGCCGTTCACGAAGCTCGGCTGGTTGGCATCAAGGTTATCGCGCTGCTCGATACGGATTGCGATCCGGACGACATCGATCTGCCAATCCCAGGCAACGACGACAGCATTCGGTCCATTCAACTGGTCCTGAAGCATTTGACGGCCGCGATCATCGAAGGCCGCGCTGCGTTGCCGAAGGAAGCTGTTCAAGCTGTTGAAGAAGAGCAATACAAGGCTGTGCCGTCGATCCAATCGTAAACAGCTGGCATTTTCAATTCTCATCGAGCGGCTGGATTTGAGGCAATTCTCAAACCCAGCCGCCGTTTTCTGTTTTCTAGAGTCGATGAAGGAGTACATGTCATGGCCACGATCACAGCGCAAGCAGTCAAGGAACTGCGCGATCTGACCGATCTGCCGATGATGGATGTCAAGAAGGCGCTTGTGGATGCTGATGGCGATCAAGCTCGGGCGATCGAACTGCTGAAAGAACGCAGCAAAAAATTCATGATCAAGCGTTCCGAAAACGCCACAGCCGAAGGACTTGTTCGCGTTGGTATTTCCGCAGATGGTTCGCGCGGTGCCATGGTCGAAATCCAGTGCGAATCGGCTCCGGTCGCCAAGGCAGACGATTTCGTCTTCCTCGCTGACCAGTGCGTGAAGCAACTGTTGACCGGCCCTGGTGCGACAACCCCCGAAGAACTGCTCGCGCAGCCAGCTCCTGATCGTCCAGGTCAGAAGATTGGCGAATTGCTCGAAGAAGTCGTCGGCAAGATACGCGAAAAGATGGTGATCGCTCGCGTTATGCGCGTCGATGGCCCAGCGGGAGCGTACGCTCATCATGACGGCAAGACCGGCGTGCTGTTTGAAGCCGAAGGCGACAAGAAGGACTCTCCAGTTCTGAAGGACGTGGCTATGCACGTCGCCGCTCTGAAGCCGATCGTGACTCATCCAGAAGAGCTGCCGGTCGAACAGGTTGCTGCCGAACGGGAAAAGCTGACTACAGAAGCCGCCGCATCAGGTAAGCCAGCGAACATCCTCGAGAAAATCGTCGATGGACGAATGAAGACCTACTACGGTGAAACCGGCGTCTTGACCCACCAAGGATTTGCCAAAGACCAAGCCAAGACCGTCAGCCAGGCTTTGGCAGAGGCCGGTCTGAAGGCGAAGAAGTTCACGCGGTGGTTGCTCGGCAACTGATCTCGCCCAATCAATGGGTGTGACGGACCGATCAGTCCTTGGCGCACCGATTGAAACGCAGCATGATTCAGGCGGGGGGCGAATTCGCCCCCCGTTTCGCTTTGACCCCCAAACTTCGATCTGGTTTATCACGACGAATCGCTTCCTTCAAAAGGAGAGAGCTGCAATGACTGCAACCGGTCCGCGATATAAGCGAGTCCTGCTAAAACTGAGCGGCGAAAGCTTCGCTCGTCCCGGTGAATCCGGGATTAGTGTTTCCGAGGTCCAAGTCATCTGCGAGCAGGTCAAGCGGGTCGTGGAATCGGGTGTTCAACTGGCGATCGTTTGCGGCGGTGGCAATATTCTGCGTGGGCGTGAATTCTCATCGACTAACTCGATCGTTGCGCCAGCAACCGCTCACTACATGGGGATGCTGGCGACAGCCATCAATGCCTTGGCACTGCAAGACGTGATGGAATATTTCGGCATTCCGACTCGCGTTCAGAGTGCGATTCCGATTCCTCCCGTAGCCGAGCCATTTATCCGTCGTCGCTGCATCCGGCACTTGGAAAAAGGTCGCGTAGTCATCCTGGCTGCGGGAACGGGCAGCCCATTCGTCACAACAGATACGGCCGCCGCCCTGCGAGCTCGCGAAATCGACGCCGACCTCGTCGTCAAAGCCACGCGAGTTGATGGCATCTATTCCGAGGATCCCTTGAAGAACCCGCACGCTGTCCGATATTCAGAGCTCACGTATCAGGACGTGCTCCGTCAGAACCTGCAAGTCATGGACGCGCAAGCCATCCATCACTGTATGGAGCACAACATCCCGATCGTCGTCTTGAACTACCAAAAGCCGGGCAACATTGAACGGGCCATTGCCGGTGAACGATTGGGAACGCGAGTTGGTACCAGCGTCTGACGCTTGCCGACTGGCAGACGCCGCTTCACACCTGTGATCCAAGTCGTTACCGTACCTGTCTATTCCTCGTAAATTTTCGTTGATTATCTGAGCGTAGGAGCACTGGCTATGGACCAGGACGAGATTCTGATGGACGCTGAAGAGCGTATGGAAAAGGCCGTAAGAAATGTGCAGGGCCAGCTTCAGGGCCTTCGCACCGGCCGCGCCACTCCGGGGCTCGTCGATGCCATCCGCGTCGAATATTATGGATCTCCCACGCCACTCAAGCAGATCGCCACGATCAGTTGCCCCGAACCGCAACAGATCATGATCCGCCCCTTCGATCAGGGGACGTTGAACGATATCGCCAAGGCGATCCAATCGAGTGACGTTGGGCTGGCTCCCAATTCGGATGGACGCGTGATTCGACTGAACATCCCTCCACTGTCGACCGAACGCCGCAAGCAACTGGTGTCGCGCCTGAAAGACCTCGCTGAAGACGGACGAGTCGCCGTTCGCAATATCCGCCGCGATGCCAATAAGCACACGGACACGGCGCTCAAAGATAAAACGATGAGTGAAGATATTCACGATGAGACGAAGGAATCGGTTCAAGAGCTGACCAAGCAATACGAGGGGCAGATCAACGCCTTGGCCGACGCCAAAGAAAAAGACATCATGGAGTCGTAGGACTCTTCGAGACATCCGAGACCGCACAACCGCAACGACCGTTGGCCAGCACTGCTGCCAACGGTCGTTTTGTTTTGATGTCGACATTTCTTTGCTGCCCGGCATATCTGACAAACTCAACCATCAACGTTGCCCGGTTTCTCATTAAATCTGGCACGACGCGCCTGGCCTGCACAGCTTTCGTAGATCGAATCGAAGCCGTATCCGCTTCGCCCTGCTCGCATGACGAATTGAGTGAGGAATCGAGTTTCGATACCGTTGATTCGAAGTGGTTGTTCGGCAGCTTCAGCCGATCAATATGTTCGTCGCCCATTTCTGAGTGACAACGTCATCCACTTCCGGGCCGGAAGGCAGCTCTCCCATGATTCGTTTGAACACTAACCGGTTTGCCTGGGCGTTTGTGGCGTTGGCCGTATTGGGATTGTCCGGCTGCAAACAGATTTCGACCCGATCGACCGTCGCACCTTCGATTGCTCCGCCGGTCCCTCCTTACGGATATGACCCGCCGGACGACACGTATCTCCATCGCCCCGAGATGGCACCGCGACTGGAAGCCGTCCCCAACTTACCAGCCCCTGGCCACTCGATACCGACTGATCCGCCACCACCAGCTCCGGCCCCGGACGATTCAGCGGCGTTGCCCACAGGCGACAGCGTCACCGCCTCGAAGGCACCGTGGGCGCTACGTCCGATGAGCTTCCTCAATCGCAAAGAGTCGAAGTCAGAAGATCGTACCTCGAGAACTGAAATAGCCAAGCAGCAAGCTATTCTCGAGAGCAAGTCACCAGTCCTGTCGACGAAACCAGAGGGCGTCCGTTGGACTCCCTCCAATCGCGAGATCGTCTCTTCACGTCCAGCGACTTCTGTTGCCTCAAACCAGAATCTGAATCCACCCTCACTCGATGATTCGTACACGGGTCCGGTAATCACGCCGGGTTATCAATATACCTCAGGACAACGTGCGCCCATCGAGAATTGGCCATATGCCAACCGCTCGGTGGCTCAGCGACCGACCGTTCATTTGCGTAAGCAACCGGAGCCAGTCTCGTCCGAGGTCTTCGTTCCTGTCTCTCCACCAAAATTAGAAACACTTCCTGCATCAGTTCAGCCCGAATCGTCGTCGGCCACAGTCCCGCTGCTGCTTCCTCCTGGTGCCTGATCGTGGCAATGAGAGCGCATCCCACTTCACTGTGGCGTCCCGCGAGCAGAAAACTGCTTGGTCTCGCCGATGTTTCAACGCGACACGTCAGTGCCACCAGCACTAATGAAGTCGACTGCAACCCTATTTGTCTTTGACTGACCAGATAAATTCTTTCAGCAGTTCAAATTGTTTCCGGGCATCTCCCCCTTCGATTTGCGTCGCTGCCGTTGTCTTCAGATCGGAGGCGAATCGGGGCATCCTCGATCCGACGTCGTATCGCGACGGATCCAGCATTTGACGCAGAGCGAATTCCGGACGTAGACGATCGCGGGTCATTGCGAAGTTAATGCCGAGTGCAATCTGAGTGGATGCATCACCTCGCGGTTGCTCACTGCCGACGCCATGACACTGACGGCAATCAAGTCCTTCGCGCATCGTAAGGCGACGGCCCAGATCAACCCGAGATGGATTCGACTTTGACGGTATCGGCTCGTCGAAGAACACTCCATGTTCTGCCGCCATCCCATGTGCGATCAGATTCGCATACGCCGGGAATGCCGGCATCCGAGCTTTCACCCATGGCCGCGGCTTCTGCTTGATCTTCCCTTGCAATAGCTTTTCGATCCAAGGTCCCTGCAGTTTTTCACCGACCCACGTCAGCTGTGGAATCGATTCCGCAGCCTTGCCCGACCCTTCTTCGGCGATGATCTCCGGCCAGGATGACTGCCGTGAATCTCGCGAGTGACACGCCTGGCATCGCAATTCTCCCAGCCAAAGATCGACAGAACGCATCGACCCGACAACTAGCTTGGCATCGGCTCGAGATCTCAAGAACTGACCGAGTGCACCTCTGTCCGTCTCAGTCAGTTTGAAGTGCGGAGATTTGGGAGAGTCTTTCAAGGTCAATTCGAGACAACCCATTGCGCCGGATTTCTCTTCACCCTTCCACTCGATCGCCGGGACATTCGACTTCGCCAATTTACCTGCGGTTTCGATCGAGTGGCAATTGGCACAACGATGCTTCGCAAACGCCAATCGGCCCCGCTCGGCATTGCCGTGCTCCCCTTCCGGCGCTTCCAATTGACCATGCGCTTCGCGTCGAAGGTATTCTGCAAACGCCTGGACTTCGGTCTCCGTCAGCCGAAAGTTGGGCATCGGACTATTGGGATGGTGGCGATGTGGATCACGCAGATATTCGATCAGAGAATGCCGTTGAAATTTGCTGTTCACGTAATGCAGTGAGACGCGATGCCAGTTGTCCGGTTGATTGTCGTCGGCGGTGGAATGACAAGCGATACACCCCAACTGCTCGTAGAGTTCAGCACCGGTCCGAAAGACGGTCTCCGCCTCGGCCTGTGTCAGAGCTGGTGGCACATTCACCGATGTCATTTTCCCCAACGTCGACAGATAGGCCGCGATATCATTGGCCGTGGCATGATCATTGGGGTCGAGTAATGCCGGCATCGTCGAAATGCTTCGTAGTCGCCGCGGCTGGCGCAACCAGTGTGCGATCCACGTGGGTTGAAGTCGTGCCCCAATTTCATCGAGACGCGGCGTCGATCTGAAGATCTTGACAAACGCCTGGTCACTCCCTGGCTGATACTTTGGGGTCTCGTGCGGGACCGGTGATTCGTGACAATTCGCGCAGCGTAGTTTTTCAAATAGTATCGCGCCTGATTGTCGTTGGCTTGGCGCTGGATCGGTGGCTGGCTCACGAAACAAAGCGCCGGCCGGGATTGCCTCTCGCGGAAATCGATTGCTCTCCCAGAGTAGTCGGTAGTGGACGTCGCTGTCCGTCTTCGCGAAGTATTCGATCGAGAACGGGTGAACTCCGCGACTCAGGGACAATTCCAATCCATCCACAGGAACTTCAACTGCTGAGCTGCTCCCGATTCTCAGAAAAGTGCTATACGGATTGACAACTCTCGCCGAACCAGTTCTGGCGGGTTTCGCGCGCGGCCCCTTTCGATCCAGCGGAGGCCGAGCAGGATCTTCGCCATAGAATCGATAGCGGCCAGTTCGAGGAATTTTGATCCAGCCTTGAGCATCGATTGTGCGCAGGGAACTATTCCCACGCAGAGCAGGCCGATCCCAAGTGATCATTCTCTGCACGTCGCGAATATTGAGAGCCTGGGTTTCAGCACCGCGCTCGGCTAAACGCTCGACGACATCAATGCCAGGAACAAGCGATGCCAGCAGTTTCGCGCGTTCCAAATCTTCTGGTTGGCGATAGAGTTCCCTCTCTGGAAAGAGATCTTTGGAAATCGAGTTCAGTGTCAGAATTGCTGACTGGTCGAGTTCGTGATTGTCGGCGGACAAGATGGTGTAGCTGATCGCCAGTTGATCGACTGGCTTCAGATTGGAGAGTTCGAAAAACACCGTCTGCTTATCCAGCAACGTGACCGAGCGCACCTGCACTTCATCACGGCCCGTTTGCCCGGGGGCTGACGGCTTGAATTCGGGCGAGCCGTAGGCTGCAGACCACTTGTAGTCCCAAGCTTCCAACTGATAATTCGCCAGATCCTGGGCGGCGTTACGATCGAGCGCACACGAGAACCTCAGCGCCACTCCGTTTTGATACGTCTCCAAGCCGATCGGCATCCTCAACGGTTTGCCGGTATAACGAACCCGCTGGAAACAACCATCATGCACGGCGCTGGTAGTCCAGCCCTTCAGCCCCGTCACATAAAGCTGGCCATCATGCGTGTTCATCCGGCCACGATGAATACCAGACGTAAAACGAAGCGGCAACTCGATAGAAGCACCGTTGTTCAACGCCAGTTCTGGAAGTTGCCCGCTATCACGCAGAATCAGTC
>DASYEA010001266.1:0-3022 GCA_036499265.1 Schlesneria sp.
TCTCGATGTGCTTACGAAACTGCAACAAAACCCGAAGGTCGATGTTCGGATGCACGAAGTCAAAGACAAGGATCTGGCCGAGTTGACCGTTGATCAGCGACTGGTCGCATTGGCGAAGCGATTGGGTGGTCGAGTCGTCACCAACGATTTCAATCTGAACAAGGTGGCCAGCGTGCAGGGGGTCGAAGTGATCAACCTGAACGATGTGTCCAATGCGCTTAAGCCAAGATATTTGCCCGGCGAACAGCTTAGAATCAAGATCATGCGCGAAGGAGAATCGTTCGGTCAGGGTGTCGGATACTTGGACGACGGTACAATGGTCGTGTGTGAACAAGCGAGTGGCTTGGTTGGGAAAGATATTGAAGTTGTGGTCACCAGCATGCTGCAAAACAGCGCCGGCCGCATGATTTTTGGCAGGATGATGGGATCGCCGGTCACGGCATCTCGGTAGCCAGAATTTGATTGCCCCGGTCGAAGTTTTGTCCGGCAGTTTTCGCTGATGACCACTTGTTGAGGGTGAGTACAGCGAAAGATGCTGGACAAACTCTTTTGAAGGAAAGCAGAATTTCGATTCTTCGCGCTCCTCATTCCGAGCGAGGTCTGCTAAATTCGCGGGAGCGATCCGGCCAATTTGGCGGACCTTTTCATTTTGGGGAATTGTAACGGAGACCACATCTTTTCCCGAGATCGAAGAGCCGATGAATGGTCGACAATAATTAAATGGACGTTTCCTGCGGGGCCAGGTTTGATGCCCACCTGTACCCGACAGCGTTGATGCCAGGATTTGGGATCAAAAGCAAACAAACACGATGAGTCCTTCGAACACGGTGGTAGCTTCGCCCGCGGCGCGCGAGGCGGTGGCAACGGAATCGGCCCCTTCTAACGGATTCCATCACATGCAAGATGATGATCTGGGCTCGGTCGACAGTTCCAATCTGTCGTATCTGGAATCCCAGTATCTTCAGTTTCAGGAAGCGCCTGAAACAGTCTCTGCCGAATGGCGAGAATACTTTCAGCACATCGCTGATGTTCAGGCCAAATACGGCGACGACGTCGACCTGTTCCGTGCTCCGCGCATGGGCAACAGCACGATGGCCAGTCCCGTCGAACTGGAATATGCGATCCTGCAGGAACGCGTTGACCGCCTGATCCGCAATTATCGCGTGATGGGTCACTATGCGGCCGACATCGATCCGCTCGGCCAGCCCCGCATGAAGGTTCCGGAACTGGAACCGGCCAACTGCGGATTTTCACCGGCCGACATGGAACGGCAGTTTTCGACAATGGCGGCGAGTGGTCCGAATTACCGGACACTCGCCGAAATCGTCATCTGGCTGCGGAATACCTATTGCCGATCGATCGGCGTGCAGTTCATGCATATCGACGATCTTCCCGTGCGTGAATGGCTGCAGCGCCGGATGGAGGCGACGGAAAACCGCATCGAACTGACTCGCGATGAGCAACGCCGCATCTACAAGCGGCTAAGCGACGCGGTGGTTTTCGAAGAGTTCATTCTGAAGAAGTGGCAGGACGCGAAAAGCTTCTCGCTGGAGGGTGCCGAAACGCTGATTCCGTTGCTGGAACTGGCAATCTACAAAGCCGCCGATCAAGGCTTTGAAGAAGTCGTGCTCGGAATGGCACATCGCGGTCGCTTGAACGTGTTGGCCAGTATCATGGGTAAAGCTCCACGAGCGATCTTCCGAGAGTTCGCCGACTTGGATCCCGAAATGAATTCGGGCCGCGGTGACGTGAAATATCACTTGGGCTACAGCAACGACTGGTATTCGGGGGATGGTCGCAAGGTTCACTTGTCGCTCTGTTTCAATCCCAGTCACCTGGAATTCGTGAATCCCGTCGCCATGGGACGTGTTCGAGCCAAGCAGGATCGCCGCCAGGATTTGGATCGCAGCAAAGTCCTGTGCCTATTGATTCACGGGGATGCGGCCTTCGCGGGCGAAGGGATCATCCAAGAAACGCTGAATATGAATCAGCTTGAGTCGACCAAAATCGGCGGCACGATTCATGTGGTGGTGAACAACCAGATTGGATTCACAACGGGGCCGATGCAGGCACGATCGACGGCATATGCGACTGACGTCGCGAAGATGCTGCAGATTCCCATTTTCCATGTGAACGGCGAAGATCCTGAAGCGGTGGCTCAGGTCGTGCGACTGGCGATGGACTTCCGCCAGGAATTCCACCGGGACGTCGTCATCGACATGTATTGCTATCGACTGCGTGGTCATAACGAACAGGACGAGCCCGCCTTCACTCAACCTTTAATGTACAAAAAGATTAAGGCTCGCAAGAAGGTTGGCCAAAGCTATCTTGACCAACTCTTGAAGATGGGTGGGATTGCGCAAGACGAAGCGGACCGCGTTCAATTCGTCCATCGGCAGCAGTTGGAATCGGAGTACGAAGTCGCTCGCGGTCCCGGTTACGAGCATCGCTGGGACATGCTGCAAGGGCTGTGGCGCGGCTACGTTGGTGGAGCTGAAACCGGAATCGCGGAAGTCGATACTGGAGTCGACCCGGCGAAGCTGACTGAGATCCTCGACAAATTGACTCAGTTCCCCGAAGACTTCCATCCTCATGAGAAGGTCTTCAACCCCGATCCGAAACGCGTCAGTCTATTGCAGAACCGGCGTGCCATGGCTCGTGGCGAACGGCCGTTGGATTGGGCTGCCGGAGAATCACTCGGCTTCGCCACCCTCTTATTGGAAGGTTACCCTGTTCGATTACACGGACAGGATGTCGAACGCGGGACGTTCGGGCATCGGCATGCGGTGCTGCATGACTGCGAATCCGGTAAGATTTTCACGCCGCTTGCGAATCTGTCCCCGACGCAGGCACCATTGGGCATCTACAACAGTTGCCTGTGCGAGACTGGCGTGCTCGGTTTCGAATACGGCTACAGCCTCGATACACCAGACGGGTTGATCTGCTGGGAAGCCCAATTCGGCGACTTTGCCAATGTCGCACAAGTCATCATCGACCAGTTCGTCGTCAGTGCCGAAGACAA
>DASYEA010001267.1:0-6186 GCA_036499265.1 Schlesneria sp.
AGGTTATGCTTCAGCATAACTCTTTGCCTCTCTCGCTCATCGACTGATTCTGCAATGTGGGAAATCCGTCCTTCGCCGTTCCAGTGGATTGCGGCAGCAAGCAGATATTTTCGTCTTCGTACGGCGTCGCTATCTCAACAAAGCCGTGTCCTGAGCGATGACGGCCACTAAAGATGAACGCTGAGACCACCTCAGCCCGGAACACGTGGCTTGACGCACTCCACGACACGCCGTGGCCTACCACGGACAGGCAAATTAGTGCCGCATCATTCGAATTATGGGCCTAACTTTCATCCGCCCTCCAGCTTGAGGCGACGGCGATATGCGTCGATCGAGCCGCCTCGTGGCGACAATTCGCAACGTGTCACCCGCCACGACGTGGCTTTTCTACCTGAATGTTTCCTTAACGCCATGACAATGGTTTTGCCAAGGCAGTTCTTAATCTTCGAAGAATAACGATTTTCGAAAAGAAATTTTCGCGCACGCTCTGAAATGTTGGCCTATTTTTGATCGACGCTTCAGTCACCCGTTCAATGCGTCCGTCGGTTCAGTGGTTGATGCCGCCCTATTTCAGAATCAGATAGGACGACATCTTTTTTTTCAGAAAGACCTAGACAATGACTCAGATCCTCAACAGCGTTAAGAATTTCCTGGTTTCGGAAGACGGACCAACCGCAGTCGAATATGCGATCATGCTCGCTCTGATCGTGATCGTCTGTATTACTGCCGTTCAGAACATCGGAACGAAGGCCCAGACCAAGTTCCAAGGTGCCGCCGACGCACTCAACTGATGCTGGCACGCATTCGGTGACCTCAGCACCGTTTCAAGCAATGCCCGCTTGAAACGGTGCTTTTTTGTTGCTTGAAATTACGAAAGACGTGCCACTGGTTGGCCCGCTTCTGACAACCAGTGCCAATGCGAGTTGACCCTTAAAGTGACTGCTTTGGCCGATGCGGCAGCAATAACGATAACCCGAAATCAGTGAGTAGCACCTTGCTAGAGAGCTTTTTGATGCCAATCGCATTGGTTGTCCGAAGCGGCCAACCAGTGGCACACCCGCGTGTATTCCAGCGTGAAAGCTCTTTCACAGCATTGCCTAACCGGGTGATCGCCTGACGTTTCTGTCGATCAATTCCAGCAACTCGATAATCCGTTCGCCCTGCTTCTCCTGCATCGCCATGAACTGTTCAGCCTTGTCCATGTGATGCAAGCTACGCTCAATTTGAACGAGTGCCCGACGCTGCACGCTCCCATTTCGCCGGATGGCCCACAATAAGAACCACGCAATCAGGATCAGTCCCACGCCGTTTACCACCAGCGCTATGGTGTCTTGGCGCGACATCGCAGCCGCGGGTTCTTCCATCTGAGCAAGCAGCATCCAACCATTCATGGCCCGGTCCTTCATTGTGGAGAATCAAGAGATTGGGGACTCAATCCCCGGATTGACGGCGAGCGATGGCTGTGAAAAGTAGGCCTTGGGCACTACAGACCAAAGCCCCTTGCCATCCCACCAAAACTCACTCCGTCGCCTTCAGCGTTGCTAACTGCAAAGCAAAGCCTTGCGCCTGAGGCGCCTGCCCCGCCGAGGTGAATTTTTCGATGGCCCGTTCCAGCATCCGCATGCAATAGGGGCTGGGATCGTTTCCGCGTTTTTGCGGGATCAGTGGGATAAATTCCTGATAGAACCGCAGCAACTGTTGATCGGCCCCCTTCACGCCACCACAGACCTTTTCCAGTTTGTCCAACAGCTTGGGGACGTAGCGGCCTTCGTCAGGGAACTTCTTGATCGTGAACGCCAGGCCGTCGATCACTTCTTTCGCTCGCCCTTCTTCCATCAGGTAGTCGCTGAGCTTCAGCCGTGCTTCACATGCCAGATCGGGACGGCCCGCCGCTTCATACATCTGCACCAGTCGTTCGTAGTACTTGTTGCGCTGCTTCGGATTCTTTTGATACTGCACCAGATCGTCGAAGATCTTCCAGGTGAAGTCCGGGAAGCTGCCGAACGTGCGGAACATCTTGTCGAACATCGCCGTCATCTGACGATTACTATCGGCCCCGATGCGACCTTCGCGAGCCAGCAGCGCCACTTGCCGCCACGCCGCTTCGTTGCCGGGACACAATTCCATCACTTCATTCAGAAACGCGATCTCCTGATTGGCGTTCCAGCCCAGCTTCTCTCGCAATTGCGGATACGCCTGCATCACCAACTTCGCCTGTCGGAATGAAACCGGGTTAAGGCCTACCCCCTGCAAGCGAAGCTCCAGTTCTCGATCGGTCGTTCCTTTACCAGTCTGAGGATCACGCAGTGTCCCCACGTAATACTTGTCGCCGTCATAGCGGCCGTGTGACTCAAGCGTGAACGAAATGCTGGTGCGCGTCACCTGCTTGATCTCGACCCACATCACCCAGGCATGCAGTTCGCCTCCCGCCGCTTCGCCACCGACGTATTCAGAGGGGACACCGATACTCTTGCCGACGCGAGACGCAAAGTCGGCCTGCATCGCGCACACGCCACCGAATTGCTTGATGTTCGGCAGCGAATAGTCCTTGCCGTCCAGCTTGCAGGTCCGACTTTCAGATTTCAGCATCGCATGGTCATAGGGAACATCGGCGTAGCACTTGCCATACATTGTCCGCTTGGGAACGTAGTTCGCTGCCGCCCATTCACGTTCCGCCCGCGGCGTCTTGTGGTTAACCATGTAGACCAAAAACTCCCACGGCAGGAATTGAGCTCGTCCCTGCATGACGCTGGCCGCGTCGACAAAGTATTCGAAGTTTTCGACGCCCCCCAACAGCTTCTCGGGCATGACCGAATGCGTGCGCTGCTGATGGTGGTCGTAGTGCTCCAAGTTGCGATCATTGTCCCAAGTCAGCGCGGTCGCGATCGCCAGTTGCCCGTAATCATTCAGCTTGGAAGGGAACTTCTTGTGAATCGTCTGCAGAATCTTCCAGGCCGCCGTCACATCATCTTCCGGCGTGATCGCGATGAAGAACTCTTCCTTGAAGTCGGCATGCTCATCCAGCCACTTCTTAAAGGCGGCCCCTTCCCCTTCACCAAGGCGACTGAGCAGTAACTCATTCTGGTTTTCGTACAGATCGGCGAAGATCTTGCGAACGCCGAGGTAGTCTTTCTTGCCAGTGAGGTTCTGCTTTTCCTGCAGTTTGACCAGCGCGTCAACCAGTTTTTCCGCCACGGTTTTCTCGACCGGCTTTTCTGGAACGGGAATCACTTTACTGATCGAAGCGATGACAAACGGCTCGCCCAGAGTTGCGTTGATCGCTTTCTCGACTTGCTTCGATTCACCACCATAGGCGACGATCAACGACCCCTTCCGATACAGGCTGGTCTTCGACTTCCACGTGGCGGGTTGCCCGAACAGCATCTGCCCTTCATCGGCAATTTGATCAACATCTTTCTTCGCAGCAGCATCGGAGTCGTATTCGAGGACCGTCAGGACTTCATCATCGATCGCGATGGTCGAGGCCTTCCCCTTAAACCCCGGCAGTCCTTCGCCGACGGTGTCTTCCACGGTGATCCCCGCCGCCAGCAGAGCGGCCGTCAGACGCAAGAGTGGTGATGCTGGCGGTGCCACCACGATCTTGAAACTGGCCGTCGCTTCGGCTCCGCCAGATTCCGCGTCGGAAACGGCCACGTCGACAAGTTCGTCGCCCGGGCTACTCGATTCCGGAGCGGCCCAAGTGAACAAACCCGATACGGCGTCGATCTTGGCTCCAACCGGTCCCTGCTTGATGCGATAGATTAGCGTCTGTGCGGGCTTGTCGCTGTCTTTGGCTTTGACAGCGACTCTTAGCGATTCTCCTGCCACCACCGTTTGCGGAGTGATCTCGCTAATGACAGGCGGGCGATTTACTTCCTTTACGACAATCGTGAACGACTGTTTGTCGTTGGCTGGCTTGGCGCCTTTGGCCTGAACCGCGACCGTCACCGGGAATTCACCCGGCCCTTGATCTTCGGTCGGCTTCCAAGTGAACAGGCCGGTCATCGCATCGACCTTCGCACCCGGCGGCCCCGAAACCATACCGTACGTCCAGTCCCCCGACTTCAGTCCTTCCGCCTGCGACTTTAAGTTGATCGAAATCGTTTCGTCTTCGTTGACGGACTGATTCTCGACCGCTTCCAGAGTCAGCTTGGCAGGCCGGCCCATCATCAGCCACATGCCACCCACGGCCACAGCCACAAGAGCGACCCCGCCGCCAATCCAAATCAGCGGGCTGGTCCCCGAATTACGCTTCATGATCGGCGTCGGGTCAGAACTGTCACTGAAATCGAATTCACCCATAACCGACGCTCGTTTCAATGAGAATACTGATCGAAAGATCGGCAGGCCCGTGACGTGAGATCGCCCGCGAATTAGAGACACGGGCATTGTAAAAGGCTCGTTCAGACGAATGCAAACAGTTGTCAGATGCGTACCGACGATTCGTGATTGACCCTAATTCCACCCCGCAAGCCCTCGAAATCCTT
Organism: Schlesneria sp.; assembly: GCA_036499265.1. Taxonomy (GTDB): domain Bacteria; phylum Planctomycetota; class Planctomycetia; order Planctomycetales; family Planctomycetaceae; genus Schlesneria. Next base: position 4,488 of record DASYEA010001267.1, read on the forward strand.
TCTTTCAGACCACAAAACCGGCTCAACCCATCGATTTTGACTGACATTTGACCCGGAACGGACACTCGGTTGAGAAACTGGCCCCGTTTCACGAACATAGGGGGGACTTGGACTGCCCCCGCTGCGGCGGGTTTCCACTTTGATTCTCTACTTTTGAATCCCACGGATAGACCGCAACATGGTTGTCGAACGACTGAGCAAGACCTGGTTCAACCTCGTCCACGGACGAAACATCGTCTACAACCAGTGTTGGGAAGACCCCCGGCTCGACCGTGTCGCCTTGGAACTCACCCCACAAGATCGGGTCGTTGTGATCACGTCGGCTGGCTGCAATGCCATCGACTACGCCCTGGCTGGAGCCGGTCATGTCCACGCCGTCGACATGAACCCCAAGCAGAACCATCTGCTCGATCTTAAGCTGGTCGGAGCCAAGCACCTCGACTACGAGACCTATTGGGAACTGTTTGGCAAAGGCTGCTTGCGAGACTGGAACACTGTCTATCCGAAGCAGTTGCGTCCGCATTTGACTCCCGACGCCCGCGTCTTCTGGGATCACAAGGGGACTCTGTTCCGAGTTGGCCGCCGCAAGTCGTTCTATTTTCGCTGCACGAGCGGTACCTTCGCCTGGTTCGTCAATTACTACATTAACCGCATCGCCAAGATGCGAGATGCCGTCAACGCGTTGCTCGCGGCCGAAAACGTCGAACAACAACGCAGCCTGTTCGAACAGTACGACCTGGCCAAGAAGCTGTGGAAGCCAATGATCAAGTTCGCGATGCGTCGCGATGTGACGCTGTCGCTGCTGGGGGTTCCGCGAGCCCAACGTCGCCAGATCGACGAAGGCTATCCGGGCGGCATTCTGCAGTTCGTGGTTGATCGCGTCGAAGCGGTCTTCACCAAGATCCCGCTGAAAGATAACTACGCCTGGCGCGTCTACCTGACCGGCGAATACTCGCCCGAAGCCTGTCCTGAATATCTCAAGCGAGAGAACTTCGAAAAGCTGAAGAATGGTGTGGCCGACCAAGTCTCTTCGCACACCAACACCGTGCAGGGCTTCCTCGAACAGTCCGAACACCCGATTTCGCGGCTGGTGCTGCTGGATCATATGGACTGGCTCTCCAAAGATCCGGCCAAAAAGATCCTGACCGCCGAATGGCAGGCGATTGTGAACAAAGCCACCCCCGATGCCCGAGTCCTCTGGCGCAGCGCTGGGCTGGACGGCACGTTCATCAATCCGATTGAAGTGAACGTGAACGGCCAAAAGAAAAAGCTCGCCGATATTCTGCAGTACAACAAACCGCTGGCTGAAGAACTGCACGCCAAGGACCGCGTCCACACCTACGGCAGCTTCTGCATCGCCGACCTGAAGAAATAAGTAGTCATTGTTTCGATTTCTTGACGCCCAGCGGATCCACTTTGACCTTTGAATCTTGTCAGGTCGAAGTGCATAAAAGATGGGTCCAAAAGCGTAGACTTCGGGCATCCCTATAAAAAGAAACGGGAACGGCGAGGCCAGTTTCCGGCTCAATGCCCATGCGCCGAGCACGGTTCCCGCCTTCTGCCTACTTTTTGATGACTTCGACGCGGTTTTTGCATATAGGTTTTTCCGGGCGACGGTCTGCGCGCCAAAGCATCAGTTTTCGCACATAAGGTCACACCGTGTTAGACATGAAACTCGCCTTGGGATTTCGTGGAGACG
>DASYEA010001268.1:0-5320 GCA_036499265.1 Schlesneria sp.
CCATCGGATGAGCGACCCAGATTGGGGCTCCGGCCTGACGCAACGCTGCTTGAATCTGCAGCGAGCAGCCAGCGTTTCCGCTGATTAGAACCTTGGCTCCTGTCGCCAGAATGTTCTTCAGCTTGCGATCGGCCAGGCGGTCGGCCATTTCGGGTTCAGTCAGATTATAACTGCCTGCAGCTCCACAACAGATTTCGGATTCAGCCAGAGGAACCAGCTTCAGGCCAGGGACCAGCGACAACAAGTCTCGCGGTTGCTCACGAATCTTCTGAGCATGGCAGAGGTGGCAGGCGTCATGATACGTCGCCACCAGGGGCACTTCGCCTTTCGGCGCAATCGGTCCCAGTTGCATCAGGAACTCGGAGACATCTTTGACCTTCCCGGCAAAGTGTTCCAGCGAAGTCCGCACCATCTGATCCTGCTTGACCAATTCTTCTCCGACGTGCCCATAGTCCTTCAACATCGACCCGCAGCCGGCCACATTGATAATGACCGCGTCGATGTCGTTGGACTGAAACGCCGTCGCGTTCGTTTTGGCAAGTTCAAGTGCTGGTTCTCCGGCTCCGCTGTGGTAATGGATGGCTCCGCAACACGCTTGATTACGGGGAATCACAACGTCGCAGCCGTTCTGCTGCAGCACTCGGGCAGTGGCCCAGTTCACGTGATGAAACATCGCCTCGGCCACGCATCCGGTGAACAGCGCGACACGAGCTCGTCGAGGTCCAATGGCAGGCAGAAACTCGGGAAGCTGCGGCTCTCGCTTCTGTAGCGGAGGCAACAGTCGCTGCATGCGTCGCAGCTTCTCTGGCAGCAATCGCAGCAATCCTGTCCGTTCGGCGAGTCGGTCCATTCCCGTCCACTGGGCCAGTTTCGCGGGCATCAGTGCCCAGCGAAGCCTTTTGGGATAAGGGAACAGGCCATACAGGACCCAGGTCTGAAACCAACCGGGGCGGATCTTCTTTTCCGCAGCTTCACGCTGTTGGGTTTCGATTCGGAACGGTTCGATGAGCCGACCGTATTGCACGCCGGAAGGGCACGCTGTTTCGCAACTGCGACAATCCAGACACAAATCGAGATGTCGTTTGACAGACTTCGTTAGCTCCAATCGCCCATCTGTGACGGCTCGCATCAAGTAGATGCGGCCTCGGGGACTATTGTTTTCGTCGCCCGTTTCGAGATAAGTCGGGCAGGATGCCGTACACAGGCCGCAGTGAACGCAGTCCAGGAACTTTTCGTAGTCGATGCCACTCCCGATGGGAGGCAACGTCGGCGATTGCGATGCGACAGTATCTGACATGCCCACTGCGATCCTTCACTGGCTCTGGTGAGCCATCGGCGAGTACTCAATTCCAACCGCGACCCCGTTCACCCACTGAACTGTCGCAGCCTCAATAATCGTCGATTTCAATTCGATCCTCAAGGGCGGTGTTGGTTTCACCACCGACTGGCCACCGCGCAGATTATTCGGGAATCGGTCTGTCGGGGAACAGCATGCTGATGCTGGTTCGGTCGTGGATCGAACGGATTGCCGCGGCCATCAGGTGTGCGACCGAGACAACTTCCACGTTGGGAGGAAGCGGATCGAAGGAATTCTCGATCGTATCCGTGATGAACATCCGCTTGATGTCGCTATTGGCAATTCGATCGGCCGCTCCCTTCGAAAGCACGCCGTGAGTCACTGCCACGTAAATGTCTCGAGCTCCGCGAGTCTTGAGAACGCGCGCCATTTCGACCAGCGAATTCCCCGTAATCGTCAGATCGTCGACGAGGAAGACATTCTTATCTCGCACGTCACCGATCACTTCCAGAATCTGCACCGTCTCGGTGTGGTCGGCTCGATGTTTATTGCCAATGACAACAGGAGCCGACAACAGGCCCGCGTAGGCGGCCGCCCCCTTCGCAAACCCGACATCAGGGCTACAAACCACCAGATTTGGCACTTTCAGCTTTTTGAAGTGCTCGACCAGGACAATCCTGCCGTACAAGTGATCGACGGGAACACGGAAGAAGCCCTGGATCTGCGGGCTGTGCAAGTCCATCGTCAGGACGCGGTCGGCACCGGCCGCTTCGATCGCATCGGCGCACACGCGAGCCCGAATGGAAACTCGTGGCTCGTCCTTTTTGTCGCCTTGAGCATAGCTGAAGAACGGAATGACGGCCGTGACATTCTGCGCACTCGCCCGGCGAGCCGCATCAATCCAGAACAGCAACTCCATGAAGTTGTCATTGACGGGGTAATGGCACCCTTGAATGACGAAAACATCTTTACCGCGCACATTTTCCTTGATGCGGACAAAGACGTTTCCTTCGCTGAAGACATGCGCCCGAGCCGGTGTGAGCGGGACTCCCAGGGTATTCGCGATATTCTGGGCCAACAGCGGGTTGGCATTACCCGCCAGGATCGCAAGATCGCCCTGAGGGGCCTGGAACGGCGCGGGCCTTGGCCCAGCCAGATCTGGCCGCAAGAAATTCATCGAGAGTCACTCCATCGGTACGCGGTCAGTGCGGAAATGGAAATCCGGCAGGTGTCCGCATGATAGCGACCTCGTGCAGCGGCTCAAAGGATGCGGTGATCCAACTTCGCCTCGGTGGCTTAGCCGCCTTGGGTCTCGCTAGGATATTGACACAATTCACCGAACCCTCACCCCTGTTATCGGAGTGACACGCGATGCGACTACCGTTGCTGATATTTGTGCTCTTGCTGACGTCGATTGGTATGACCGCTGCTGCCGATGAACCCAAGCCAGGCCAGCAGGTGGCTCAGGAATTCCAGAATCCCAAAGATCCCGAATCCAAATTGGGATATCTGCTGTATCTGCCGCAAAACTACGGCCAGACCAAAGAACCATCCCCCCTGCTGCTATTCCTGCACGGCTCCGGCGAACGTGGCCAGGACATCTCGCAGGTCAAAAAGCATGGGCCTCCAAAGCTGATTGGCCACGGTCAGCAATTGCCCTTCGTGGTCGTGTCGCCGCAGTGCCCCGACAAACAACGCTGGGACCCTGATCTGCTGCTCGCATTGTTGGATGACCTGGCGAAGAAGTATTCGATCGATGCGACGCGAGTCTACGTCACAGGTCTCAGCATGGGGGGATCGGGCACGTGGTCGCTGGTCGCCGCTGCTCCTGATCGTTTCGCAGCCGCAATTCCGATCTGTGGTCGAGCGGCCGACACCGCGATCGTGGAACAAGCCGCTCAGCTGCCCATCTGGATCGTCGTCGGTGATCGCGACAACAAGCAGCTCGTGGAAAACTGCATCGAAATGGAAAAGCTTCTGCAAGGACGAAAAGCCGATGTCAAACTGACCATCATGCACGGCGTCGGACACGACAGTTGGACGCAGACGTATGACACACCCGAAGTCTACGAGTGGCTGTTGCGGCACCGAAAGGCGAAGTAACGCACGGCGACAATCCCGTCATTCTCACGAAGGGATCGGACGGAGAGTGACGGCTATCACGCAGTAAGTCATCCGAGTTAGATATTGCGTTTGCTGCGTTCGCGTTGGCTGGCCTTTTCGAGGGTCGCTCGTTCCGCGTCTGTGAGGCTTTCCGAGCCCTGTTCGTGGATCTTCGCCAGGATGGCATCCACTTTGGACTCGAGTTCCTCTGCGACCGGCGCAGGCTCGAAGACGCGAAGCTGACTGGAGACGGCTCGACGCCGAAGCCATTTTCGCCAACCGGTCACACCGCGCCAGATTCCGTCCAGATGCCAGTCGTAGTGTTTGTAGAGGAAAGCAAATCCGGCACCAGAAACGTGAGCGGCCGTGATGGCGGCGTAGGGCCACGGAGCTCCCCCCTGCATGGCTTGCAGAACGCTATAAACGTCTAGGCCGACATAGATCATCAACAGCACGAAGATTTGGACCGGAATCAAAAAGAAGAAGAGGATCTCTTCTCGCGGAAAGTGGAAGGCGTACAAGGCGAACAGAGCCATAACCGCTGGATTTGCACCCGACAGCGGAAATGGCAGCGGAGTCGTCGCACCGATCCCCACGAACAGCAATCCAGCCGAGATTGTTGCCGCGAGGTAGTACAGCATGAATTCGCGCGAGCCATACATCCGTTCCAGTCGTCCACCGATAAACCACAGCATCACCATATTGAAGACCAGCGTGATTGCTGATTGTCGGTCATGGCAGAAGCCATACGTCACAATACGCCAGATCTGGCCGCTCAGTGCTGCCCCTGCGTCCAGCATGAACCATTCGTCGATGTACGAGATAATGGTGGAATGAAACTTCATGACCAGTTCGGGGTCGAGACTCTGGCGAGTCAACAGCGACTGGGCGAAGAACACCACCACCGTGACGATCAGCAGGCGCTTCGTACTGGGGGTGTCAGTTCCCCAAGACGTGTAAGCCTGGTTCTGCTGAAAGTATTCACGATCCTCGAAACCCATTGTTCACATCCGGTGATCAGGGAATTCAAATACGAACGCCGCGCGGGCGGGGGGAACCGCAAACGCACGGCGACTGAAACATGTCCGGCTCGACCGGGCCAATCATTTTGACGCTTGGTCTGCCGCGGCCGGTACCTGGGGCAACTTGCGAGCCAGTTCGAGGTTCTCCGTCTGCAAGCGTTCAACATTCTGTTGAGCCGCTCGTAGTTTGCGACGAAGGGCGTCCACTTTCAGGAGTACTTCATTGCGAGCTTCTTCGGTCTGCTCGATCGCGGCCACCAGACCCTCGCGGTATTCGACATCGACGGCAGGATCTTTGGAAAGCTGATCGCCACCCGTCAACTCCGCTTCTCGCAGATCTTTTTGTGCTTCAGCCGATTTTCCCAAGGCCACTTCCGTCGCCAGCTTCTTCTGCCGTTCAGTCAGCGTATCGCCAGCTTTGGCGATCCCCAGAATCTGCTGGTCGTAGTTCGGCTGAATTCCTGGTGGAACCAGATTTCGCCAGCGCCACTTCCCGTTTTGCTGCCACGTCGCGACATCTTCAGGACGAACTCGCCAGTTGGGCTGCAACTGGGACTGTGCGTTGCGGGCTGTTGTCACCGTAAAATCGCCCCGATAGACGCTGCTTCCATCTTCGAGAATTTCGAAACCGTAGAGAGTCATCTTCTCACGCAGACCCTGATCGGTTCCGCGATCAATGGCCAGGATCCCTTCCGGTTGACGTTGCACTGTGGTGACCACCCCATTCAGATGCTGGCCCCACAGTTCTTTTGAGCGGAATAGCTCCGCTTCCAGCCGGGTCACTTGCTCGCTCAGGTCGGCAATTTTGGGCTGCAGCGTCTGATACGCCTTTTGAAATGCGACGTCTTTCTTCGTCCAACTGTTGCGGACCTGAATGAACTTCGCGGTCAAAACGGTC
>DASYEA010001269.1:0-9762 GCA_036499265.1 Schlesneria sp.
CCCACCTGCGAGCAAGATGAGGATTACGCAGCCGTCCAACCCACGCACCGCCGACAAGGCAGAACAAGATCGCGAGTTCCAGCCACGGCAGATGAAAGTCTTTCATAAAAATTCTTCCAGCGAACCGTGTGACCCCGTCACTTGATCCGATTCACGAGATCTTCCTCCAGAAAGATAGTCGGTCCAGCGTCGTTCCATCCCATCGCACCACCGGAAGACGGCAACGAAGGGGTCGACGATGTAGTTATCGATGATCGTGTCCAGGTAGCCGCGTTCGATCGCAAAGCGAAACAACCAGACGCGCACGCCGTAGGGCAGAACAGAAACCCAGAAGCCAGACAGTCGCGGCAAGCGGTCGCCGATGGCATTCTCGAGCTGTCGATAATCCTGCAACAACGTGGGGGCTCGCACGAACTGTAGTGTTCGCAGGCATCCGTTGCCCAGGATATGAACCAACGGCAGGAAGCGCAGACCAAACCCAATTTCCGCGACGATGATCGCCACTTGAGTGAGCGAGGCAAAGCAAATCGCCGACTTTATGTCGGTTTGCGCCCGCCCCACGATGGTGGCGTAGATTGCGGTCAGCAATCCCAGGCAGACGATCACAATCTGCAAGATCAGCGACTTCTCAAGCATCGGGCCGACACGTAGCAGCAAGAAGGCCCCCAGATGGACAGAGAGCGCCCCATAGAAGACCGCACTGGAGGGCGTGGGCCCTTCCATCGCTCGCGGCAGCCAACCCGAGAACGGAATCAATGCCGATTTACCGGCCGCAGCGAGCAACAACAACAGCCCCACAACCAATGCTTCGTACTCGCTGACCGTCGCCCGACCGCCAGGCCACGATTCGATACCCAGCACCTTTTCGAAATCGCTGTGACCAAAGTGATGCAGCGTCAGCGCGGCGATCAATAAGGCCGCATCAGATACACGGTAGACGCACCAGACTCGCAGACCATTACGTACAGGAGCGGGGCGTTCGTGAAAAAAGGCGACCAGCAGTGCCGAGGAGAGGCCGACCAGTTCCCACCCCGCAAACAGCGTTTCGATCGTTCCCGCCAGCGACGTGGTGACCATGCCCAGCAGAAACACAGCGTTCAGAGTAAAGAAACGGTTGTAGCCCGGTTCACGATGCATGTATCGGCTGGCAAAAGCGAAAATCGTCCCGCACAAAATGTACGACAACATCACGAACGGGACGGATAGTCTGTCAAAGATCAGTTTGATATGGAATTCGTACCCCGGGATGCTGACCCAGTTCCCCAGTTCGACGGCGACGTGAGGATTCGTCATCGGCAGCATCATGCAGAGCATCAATGTCGATGCCGCCAGACCAATGACCATGGCCGATTGGAGGAACCGATTGATGGTCGACTCCGCCAGGCGACGACTGAGCAGCGACGGAATCCCCAGCACGCAGAGCAGCGCCACAGGACAAATGATGACAGCCTCACCGAGCCAGGCCATCAATTGAGCAGCAGTGGGCATAATAGAAAGTTCACTCGTTAGCAGTGGCAGCAGCAATCGCGACACTGCGATCGGCGCGAAGCGAAGAAGCGATCATTCAGGCGAGATATCTGGCGGGCTTGGAGCTTCGTCAACGGACGCACAAGTATCGCCTTCACTTCCAACCACCTTGGCTCATCATAAACCACCGACGTGAGACCACGATTCAGCGCATAAAGCGAGCGCGTCGAGACCCCCAGCTTCCTTACCTCAAGTCGCGAGCCAAACCGAATCGCCTTCTAGAATCACCGTTCTACGGGCTGAATCACGGAACCGCAAACCTTACAACATTACAAGGCGGTTAGAAACAACAAAGCCTCGACTTGATCGTCTTCAGGTTCGCGGACTTCGACGACCCTCGCTTGGCATATTGTTTACCACACCTTCGGACCTGCAGACGGCTCCGCTGCCGGAAGCCTCGATATCAATGTAACACATTTTGCTTCAATAATTTGCGACCCGATGATGACTTTCTTTCAACTTTGAAATCCGCATGACCCGAGCAACCCATCAACAACAGCCTTTCCGTCATCGAATCCCGCGACATAAGTCGCCGCCGTCGATAGACTAAGGTGCGATGTCCGCCTGCCACTTGTGATCCACCCAACGACCCAAGGTCGTACATCGATTAGAAGACAATTGAGACTGGTTGATGAGCGTCGAGCCTGATCAGATCGCAGCGGTATCGACAAGCAGCGTCGATGCAACGACTGCCGCCAAGACTTTGCCCAAGGCCCCTGCGCGATTCGCGTTTGTCGACAGCCTGCGCGGGTTGGCTGCCGTGTCGATCATGATCTTTCACATCTGGTGGTACGAACCGGCCCCCTTCGTGGCGATCAGTAACAGGCTGGTCAACGACGCACTTCTACGCACTCGGGGTGGTGTTCAGATTCTGCTGGTCATCAGCGGTTTTGTGATCGCTTACACACTTCGTCATGTTTGGGGAACCTGGAAAGAGAGCTTGCTCTTTCTTGGAAGACGGTTGGTTCGGCTGGTCCCCGCCTATTGGACAGCTATCGCCATCGCCATGCTGACCGACTACAGTTGTCGGTACTACTGGGATCTACCGAGCGCCGTCGACGGTCATCATTCCGTCTCGCGAACCCTCGCCCATATGGCGTTCCTGCAGGACATTTTCGACTATGACGCGTTAAGCGCCGGGTTGTGGACATTGTGCATCGAGATGCAGTTCTACATCGTTGCCATCCTCGGCTGGAGTATCGCACAGCGGTTGTTCCCTCGCCCCGACATAACCAAACCGCGACCATCGGCAACCGGCCTGCTGATGATCTTCGCGCCGTTCGCATTCGCCTCGCTTTTCTACTGGCGACAAATCCCCAGCAACGACCACTGGGTGATCCACTTCCTGTGGATGTTCTTCCTCGGAATGCTCGTCTGGTGGACATTGGATCGCACGTTGCCCAGTTCGGCCTTCGCCGCTATCGTCGCGATCGCCGGAATTGAACTCATCTTTGATGCCGAATGGCGTTACGAAAACAGTGTAGCACTGTTGACGGCGTTGATGATTTTCACGGCAGGACACTATCAACGCCTGGATATCTGGCTGAACTGGTGGCCACTGCAGTACTTGGGCCGCATTTCCTACAGCCTGTACCTGATTCATTTTCCGATCTGCCATGTGATCTCGGCCATCGGCTGGAAGTGGTATGCCGATTCACCCACTCCCGTTCAGGCACGATTGATCCTGTTCTCCGCCCTGGTCGTCAGTATGCTGGCAGCCCAGTTGATGTATGTGCTGGTCGAGGCTCCAAGTGCTCGCTGGGCCGCGATGCTCAAACGCTATGAGACCGCTCCCGCACCGCCAGCAGTCGCAACGTCCTAAGCAACATGCACAAAGTAGGAGGCACACTCCGTGTGCCGTTCTGCTTACTCGGGCGGAGTAGTCACAGGCTGCGCCGCGCCGAACTGAACGATGCCGACCATCACCAGGATTCCAACGAGCGCCGCCAACTGCGTGGCGGTGATCCGCTCACCATCGACCCAACCCCAGAGGATCGCGCCAACGGGAACCAGGTTGGTCGTCATCGTCGCGAACAGTGGCCCCTGATCTTGAACCAACTTGTTGAACAGCAGGGTCGCGAGTCCGGTCCCCGCGATCCCCAGAGTCGCGACCGCCGCGACAGCAATCGGCCAGTGAGGCGCATGGAATGTCCGACCGTCATCGATCAGCACCGACAACGGCAGCAGAACACATGATGCGGTACCCAGACACAACATCGTCAACTCCAACGGCGGCAGATGCCGCAGCGCTCGCCTGATCCAGCAGTTGGCGATGGAATAGGTCGTCGGCACACTGAATGCCAGCAACAAGTCCGACAGCGCGACATGATGTCGCAATCCGTCTTCCATCAGGACGGCCATACAAACGAGTGCCCCGATGACGCCAATCACCTGTCGCGGCGTTGGAAACACACCCAGGATCGGGATCGACGCCATGATCGTCAGCAACGGTGTCATACCAACGGTCATTCCGACGAACGCACCGCCGATCCGGCTGACAAGCTCCGGTTGAATGGAATGAGGCCACGCAAAGCCTAAAATAGCCACCCCCAAGAGAGGCACGAAATCCGCTTTACGGACGGCGAACTTGCGTCGGGCCAGCAGGAACATCAGTGCCAGCACCAGGGCTCCGCCGAAATCGCGCCAGGCACCGATATCGATCGGAGAGAGACCCAGCATCGCCCGTTTCATCAGGACGAAGCTGCTTCCCCAGATGCAGCAGACAACAACGAACCAGACGTACGGCATACGTGCAACACACTACGATTCGACGCCGGGCGTCAGAGAGGGCCCGTCAATTCAACTAAGGTTAGGCGTGGCCGTTGGTGCCGGGTTGCGGTTTGGCTCGCAGGTATCCGCCACGGAAGGCGTCGGCCATGGCCAGTGGGATCTGAGCTTCCGCCAGTACTACCTTGGCCTGATTCTCGACCGTCAGTGCTTTCATTTCCTGTTCAGCAGCCACAGCGCGGGCTCGTCGTTCTTCAGCTTTGGCTCGAGCAATTCGCATATCCGCTTCGGCCTGATCCGCCTGCAGACGAGCCCCGATATTGTCGCCGACATCGATATCGGCGATGTCAATCGAGACGATTTCATAAGCCGTCTGAGAATCCAGTCCCTTCTGCAGAACGGTCTTCGCAATCAGCATCGGATTGGCGAGCACTTCGTTGTGTGTTTCACAGGAACCGATCGCCGACACAATCCCTTCGCCCACGCGAGCCACGATCGTATCTTCCGTCGCACCGCCGATCAGTTGAGCCAAGTTCGTCCGAACAGTCACACGAGCTCGTGCCTTCAATTGGATGCCGTTCTTGGCAACGCCATCCAGAGTGTCTCGACCAAACGATTTCGGATCGGGACAGTCGATGACTCGCGGATTCACGCTGGTTTGAACTGCCTCCAGTACGTTTCGCCCCGCCAGATCGATCGCGGCGGCCGTGTTCCAATCCAGGTCGATCTGAGCACGATGCGTGATGATCAGCGCCCGAACAACGTTGCGAATATTGCCACCCGCCAGATAGTGTGATTCCAAGCGGTCAGTCGTCACTTCTTTCAGGCCGGCTTGAACAGCATTGATCTTCGCGTCGACGATCGCTGTTGGATTGATTTTCCGCAGCGACATGAACAACAGCGAGAACGGGTTGATGCGGGCTCGGGTGACGAACGCTCGCAGCCACAACTTGAAATACGCGGCAAAGACGGCCAGCACGATGATCGTCAGCAGCACGCCAAAGCCGACCCCGATGATGAACAGAATTTTCAGCAGGTCGTCCATCGTCAATCTCCAGATGCAACTTCCGCGTCCCCAATCAGGGACATCAGAGTGACTTCATTCTAGACGGGATTCATCCAATGGTCGAGCGACGCAATGCTTTATGGCAAAGCTTGGTAGTGGGTCAGTTTGAAATATTGTTCGGATTCGTTGGTTGATCGGGCAATTTTCGTTTCCCTGGCTTCCAGAGGATCAAGTAGGCGGAAAGCAGAATCAGGGGGAGGAGCGCCATCCAATAAGGCATAAAGGTAAACACGGCGCCATTGCTGTGAACGACGAACGAGCACATGAAGTCTTCAGGCTGCAATTTAGGTGGTTTGTCTGTAAAAGGGACCGAATACCATATCAAATTAGGATCAGTGTAAGGGCGACTCCAGTCAACCGCGAATTCGCCACCACTCGAACCGATTTCGCAATTGGCGATGTAGACACAATCATAAACGAGTAAGCTCCTGAGCCACGCCACGAGGAACGCAAGACAAATAAGGAGCGAGACTACCCCCGCCTTTCGCCTCTTACCTCGAAAGAACTCACGCATGGGGTTGGCTCACCATGCGTGGTTGTTTACGCGATGGGATTAGGATGAGATAGGCGGAGAGAAGGATCAGCGGAAGCATCACCGCCCACCAAGGAATGACGCAGATATCGATCCTGGGCGGGTTCAGCGCCAATCCGCTTCCCTCAGATATCAGTACGTCGCGAAATTCATAGACTTGCCATCGAAAACCGTACGAGAACTCGTCTAACAACAACTCGTATCCCCAATAAGGAGCGTACCGAGGGTTACGTGCCTCCGATTTCCAATCTAGGCACCAGCAGGGTGGCTCCCGTTCCTTGACCGGGAAATTGTCCCCTCTGATGTACTCAATGCCGTTGGATGAGCACGTTAGCGAATGGCACGCGAGAGTCTCCGGACGGTAAATTAGAGTGTCAACTATGACGCGGCTTCTCAGCCACATCCCTGCGAAGGCGCACGCCATCACCAGCGCGGCTACCCCCGCCCTTCGTCGCCAGCCGCGGAAGAATTCACGCATCAGATGGGCTCAATGGTCGTTGCGGGATGGAATCAAGATCAGCCAGGCGGATAGAACAGTCAGCGGGATCGTGATCGACCGGTATGTCGCGTACCAATCCTTGGAATCGTATTCCTTAGAATCGGTTACCAGACCGACGATGTCATCGACGGACACTTTTGGCGATACATCACCAGTTTCAAAACGCCAGCGATGACAACCATCCGTCAGCCCCCAACAGTGAATTTCTTCCTCCATTGACAAGATCGTGATTTGACGCTTACCGATCGGGAAGTGGATGCAATCAAAAATAATGCGGCTTCGCATCCAGACCACCATTAGTATGCACGCCATCAACAGCGTGGCTAAACCTGCTTTTCGTCGCCAGCCGTGAAAGAAGGACATCGTTCGCCTCGGCTGATGTAGTACTGTCGCAACAGTCGGAGTGTGGTGGATGCTTTGGTCGGTTCATGATGGTTCAAGCATCGACCAGACCGCTGATCCAGTCAAGCCCCGACCTAACCTCACGCCAGAAAACGATTTTCAAACTGCCTTACTTCCCGACGCTTCCGTCATCCCGCGCGGGTGGGAATCCAGCGGGTCACCCAGACCGTATCGATCCAGAATCATGGAATTTCGTTCGATTCCCGGCGTCAGCGGTCAATCTATACCGAGGAACTGTCGATTTTGAGCGACCCATGCGAGTGCATCCCACCGACATTGGCCGCGACAACGTCTCAATATCACCTGATTCGTTATCGAGATTCGATTTCAATCGGCGGAAAATGGCTGTCGAGTCACTCAGATTGATAGCGGCCAGGCGCGGTGACTTCTACAATCCAAGCTCGACCATTTGCTCCCCTATTTGGACAGTTTGCCGCTGATCCCGCATCGATTGTGGCCGATCCGATCTCTGGCGAGATCAGCGACTCAGAATAATCCGAATTCGACTCCTGTAAGAAAGAGTGACCATGCAAGGCAAGCAACGCGTTATCGATGTCCTCAATGCCGGTTTGACGATCGAGCTGACCGCGATCAACCAGTACTTCGTGCAAGCCAAGATGTGCCGCAACTGGGGTCTGAACAAGCTGGCCGACAAGCATTACGTCGAATCGATCGGTGAGATGAAGCACGCTGAAAAGCTGATCGACCGCATCATCTTCCTGGAAGGTGTTCCCGAGATCGCTCGTTACGACGTGATCCGCGTCGGTTCCACGGTCGAAGAGCAACTGCAAAACGACCTGGTTCTCGAAACCAAGGGTGTCAACGCTTACAACGAAGCGGTCCGCGTTTGTGCAGAAGAAGTCGACAACGGCAGCCGTGAACTGCTGGCCACGATCCTGGTCGAATCGGAAGAACACGTCGACTGGCTGGAATCACAACTCGACCTGATCTCCAAGATCGGCGTCCAGTTGTACATGGCTCAGCAAATGGGCGAACACCCAGAAGAAGGTCACTGATCTCGACCGGTTTTCCGAGCGGGGGGCGTAAGCCCCCTGGCACTGACGCACTGACCTCCGTGAGTGCGCGGCCGGCAGAAGAGCGCATCTGTCACGTTTCAGCCACTCTCGGCGATGATAGCCAACCCACCCGACGACCAGTGCGAAGGCTCAATTCATAAATCGCGAGCGGCACCAGCCAGCTTCCCCACGCGGCCGCTTGATACGGCCACGCCGGGCCATAGTCGATTACGGTCAGGAATCCACCGATGACCCTGACAACCACCGCCGAGCACAGCAGGACGAAGCAGCGCTGCATCCAGAGACGATGTTCAGCAAATCGTCGCTGAACCGCAGTTCGCCATCCCATCGCCATACAGACCGCGGTCGCGATCGCCAGCAGTGCGAACCCCATCGCAGCGATCGGCCCCGTCATCGCGTGATACGCCATCAGCAGCCCACTGGGTGCCACCAGAAACAACACATTGATGGCCTGGATCCGACCGAGATAGCGATGCCACTTGGGGAATCGCAATCGAAATCGATCGCTGATCAGGATCATCCCCAGGACCAGTGACGACGGTCCCGAAACCAGATGCGTGTAAAAGGCCCAGTGATAGCCTTTCCAAAAGTAATGCTCGCGCTCCTGCAAGAAATCCGACTCGAAATTCGGCGGCAGATAGTCGCGATAGTTGATCACCACGGCGACCGTCACGCGAATGATCAGCAGGGCCGTCACGAATGGAAGCAGTTTCGGCAACGTGATGGAGTCAAACATCTTCACCACCAACTCCAAACATCACTAGCTAGTGGTCGTCACAGAAAGTGTCGCCACCATCAGCCGTCACCAGAGCGTGACGAGTAATTTGGCCGAGTTTGTGACTCAGAAACCGTACAGATCCATCAACGAATAGTGCGTACAGGCCCCCGGCATGCGAAGTCGTACTGTTGGGTCCTACGTCTATCAGGAATTTCTCGTCCACGTCTGCGGGTGACATCCAAGGAACAGATTTCTGCGATTCCACTTCGACAACCATCACCGTATTGCTGGTCCCATCAGTAATCTCGGAAATCGACTTCGACGTGGCACCTGGGAAGCAAGTACCGGCACCGACGATTACCATGTACGAGGTATTCGTGAACGGCTCGGGGGTGGATGGGCAGTGATAGACGTACAGATCGGTCTTGGCGAACTCCGTATTCACTTGATCGTCCCACGGTTTAGAGAGATCGATCTGCTTGTAAAGCTCGATCTGATCGAGGTACGGCAGTATCAATGTCCGCCAACTGTGCAGCCGTCTGCCATCGGCGCCGACCGTGTACGCAGGCGGAAAAGTACCATAGGTGTCATGGTATTGATGCAAAGCCATTCCGATCTGCTTGAGGTTATTCTTGCACTGAGTTCGCCTCGCCGGTTCGCTAGCTCGATGTACAGCCGGAAGCAACAAGGCAATGCAAACCGTTACCACGGCCACTACGACGGCGACTTGCAGCAAAATGATCTTCAGTCCCCCCTTCGTCGGCATCCGCTTGTTCTCTGGATTTAGGCTGGCATGCGGGTTGTCAGTCATTGCCGTCCTCTTTCAAAAATCGAATCGCGATACCAGCACAAGAATCATGCACCGTCGCTTAAAAATCGCCGGTCGTGTCGCCTGCGTCGATCGTCAAGAGAGCGTGGCGAGCATTCTCATTGAGGTGACAGCTCACAAACCGAACCGACCCGTCCGCCATTAGCGTGTGCAGGCCGCCGGTGTGGGTCAGTTTGCTTTTCGAATCCAAGTCCAAAAAGTATTGCTCATCGACATCCCTGGGTGACATCCAGGAAATCGATTTCTGCGAGTCCACTTCGATCACCATCACTGTATTGGCGGTCCCATCCTTGATCTCCGAGATCGTCATGGAAGCTGCTTCCGGAAAGCAGGTTTTGGGCCCAACGATGGCGGCGTACGAAGTGTGACTGCTCGGACGAGGGCTCCGAGCGGATGGACACTGATACACGTGTAATTCTGTCTTA
>DASYEA010001270.1:0-5642 GCA_036499265.1 Schlesneria sp.
GGCCCGCAGCGTGTGATCCGGGGCGGTGCTTGGAACGACATCCCCTCTTGGTGCCGTGCGCGAAACCGCTACCCTCGCGAGCCGACTTTCCGCAAAGATAACCTCGGTTTTCGGGTATCACTCATGACAGTTGGTTCGCATGTCAATCGTCCGTAGCAGGTGCCTACTAGCTAAGTAGGGGAGCACTGGTATCGATATTCGTACGATGTTTCCAAAGAATGGTGGCAGACGCGGAAAGAAAAGACGTTGGTCGAGCTTCAGATCGAGTCCATCAATTGGGCGATTGACCTGCGTCAATCAGAAGCTGAGGATCGAGACGGAAAGAGAGCCGCGGCTGACATCGCCGCTCTGAAGAAGCCGAGAGACGGAATTGCGAGCACTGGAAAGCCGGTCAAAGGTGACGGGATGGAACGTATGGCGACGCCCAAAAAGAAGTGAAGCGACCGCGGCAAATTCAGCATTCTCGAACCGACGAAACACAAAGGCCATCAAATGCGAAAACACTCGATCATGATCGCGATTGCAACAATCACAGGTTGCTTGATCGTGCTTTCTCACGGAACGTCAGCACAGATCGCAAGCACGAAACCAATGCCAAAAAAATGGGAATACAAGGTCGTTCACATCAAGAAGCTGGCTGGAGAGGCAAAGGACTTGGATGGTATTGTCACTGGCGTGGAAGCGTCGCTCAATGACCTGGGAGCCAGTGGTTGGGAAGTCTGCTTGGAGATCAACGGCGGTGTTATTCTGAAGCGTTAGCAGTGCCACGAGGAACAGGCTCACTGGTGGACGCGGACCGCGTGACGCGGCATAGCGGGGATGTATCTCTTGTCTCGGTGCTGACTTTAGCGGCGACCAACTAAATGAGCGTGCGCGATTCTACTTGCGAAAAAACATTTCGGGTGCCACTGGCGACGGCTTTGCGTTGCCAGTGTCTTGTCGATGTGTCGCAGAGTAAACAAGGCGTGGTGACGCTGAATATTGCATAGGCTCACTACCCGATCAAAGCCATAGCAGCAACGTGAAGATACTGGTGGCCCAAAGCGGCCACCAGTGGCACCCAACGCGGGTAACGATTTTAGAGTTGGAATATGTTAGCTCGCATTCGTTGCTGTTGTGTGGCGGTATTGATGATTGGGGGCCGGCATCTTTGGCGTGCTTTCTTTCTGGGATAGTTGCGACTGGCTTTGGAAGTGGTCCGCTGAGACTCGTCTTTCAGAACCGCTTTGGCCAATTGGTCATGGAACAGTGCGATGGCTGTGGCATGGTAGTAGATCATTTCGACCAGTTCGAAGAAGGCCCTCATGACTTTAACCGGGCTTAATTGGTCTGGGGGAACACCTTCTTCGTGCAGCACTTTTTTACCGCTGTAAAGTGCGTACCAGATGCCTAGGAGAGTCCAGTTGAGTTCGGTCAGGACATTTTCGGGGCGGAGACAGTGGAGTTTGGCTTGTTCGCAGGTCTGCTTCACTGTTCGAAAGAACACCTCCACTTTCCAGCGGGCGGCGTACAGCTCACACGCCATTTCGTAGTTCAGGTCGAGTTCATTGGTCACCAGAAAGATGGCCTTTTTACCGTCATGAATTTGGAATAATCGCAACACGATCGGGGGATCGTTCTCGTTCATGACATACTCGGGCCAGTAGGACACGAAGCCATCTTCCACTCGATACCTGCCGAGGTTTTCCAACAGCGTCACATTCGAACCGACACGCACCAGGAACGAACGGCCGGAGTTGTGGATTTTCGACCACAGTGGATAGCCGACATATTCTGCATCGCCAATCAGTCGCGCTTGACGCGGAAGATCGTCCAGCATCTGGGCGGCATTTTTCCGCTCACTCCCATGGGCAATGGACGTGATCCAGCGCAGCGGCAAACCGGATGTCATGTGCCAGCAGATCGTCAGCAGGACCTGCACAGTCGAGGCTTTCGACTGATCAGAGGCTTGCTGATACTGTTTCTTTCCGCTGGCTGTGGCCGTGAAATAAGCCTGATTTTCCTTGGTCCGTGGTGCGGCAAACTTCGACCCGTCGACAGCGATGTTCACCTTTCCCGACTTGGTCCAGTATCCCTTAAAGCTCATGACGTGAGTCGCCAGAGAACTGGTCATCAACTCGATCAGTTCCGAACCACAGGTGGCCATGGCTTGGAGGAGTCCTTGCCGGCTCACCGTTTCTTCGCCGCCGAAGACTTGTCCGACAACCCGACAGGCCTTCGACACCCGTTGCGTCAGAGTCCCTGTCGGAATCCACCCCCAACACGTCATCGCCACAGAGGCCAGCCAGATCGGATCAAGCACCGCATTTCCATGCCTGGTGAACGCGGCAATGCTTTCCGGGACGGCCGTCTGCAAGATCGCTTTGAAGTCGGCAATATTCTTGCGAAGATGATCATCGTCTTGATGTGACATGCGAGGATTCCTTTCCTCCGTGTGATGTTTGCCTGAGAACTCACATCTGACAGCACAAACGCCGTCCACATCAAGACTTCTTTCTCCTCACCAAAATCGTTACCCGCGTTGAGTGGCACCCAACCGGAAATCCAAAACGAGCAGAATTGCGCACGGTCATTTAGAACAATCTGAGGGCCCAGAACATGCGACTATCTCAATGTGCCTGCTTGACGCTACTGTTGCTCGTCGGGTGCGATGCGTTTGGAAACGGCCCGAAGCCACTTTCAAAGACCGCCGCTCTCGATGTCTATCTCGTATCACCCACGCAGACTCCAACTGCCAAGGTGGTTGTTCAAGCTGGTACCCAAAACTCGGTCTATCTGGTGACGCCGCCGTTCATTTCTTCGGTCGATGTGGAATCTGTTCAGCGGTCCAAGGATAGCAATCAGTCGCCATCGCTCTCTGTGAAGCTGACTCCGGCTGGCACCACGAAAATGGCGAATGCGACGGCCAATGCTGTGGGAACCCCAGTGGCATTTCTGGTGAACGGATCGCTGGTTTTCATGCCGACGGTGAGGGAGCCCCTCGCGGGTCAATTCGTGATTACAGGAGCGGGTGATCGATTGTTCGAGCAGCTCACCAAGAACTGATCGGGGAGACAGCTCGTCGCGGGTAAGTTGCCTTGCGCATTCGGCTGCAGCTCGTCAAGGCTATTAAATCCATGCCGAAAGTCGTCATTCAGAGAGTTCATTGCTTGTGGACAAAGGAATCCAGGGGCGGAGAAGGTGCGCGCATACGCAATGCCGTCCCGCTTGCCGTACCATTGCGACGAATTGATGGCGATAGTGCGTTTACACTACACGCGACCGTCTTTTCTGAATCAACCCACTTCAAACAAATAGATGCTGTGAAAACCGCAGACGACGTTGCGGGGTTGGGCCTGAGTGATCTGGTAATCCGTCGCGATGGTGATGTCGTCCACGTTCAATTTGTGAGAAGCGGGTACAATGCCGCCCGTCCTTCGTCGTACCCTCATCACGATGTCTTTGGTCTGCGACTGAATGACTGGTTGCGTATTGTTACAACGGCAGGTAAGTCGACCATTGCGGCGGAAATTGGTGGTACGAGCAATCCGCTTACAATGTCGGATTCTTCTGCGAATGTTCGGCTGATGTTTTTGTTGCAACGGAACCAGTTAATGCCTTTTTCGAAATGGCAAAGCTGAGGTAGGTCGGAATGCCTTCTCTTCGACATAGTGCTTGGCGATGGCCAGAGCCGAACCAGCGTTCAACTTGACCTGCAGTTGGAGGTGGTTCAGAGTGTTGGGCGTAGATTGGAAGCCCGTCGTCAATCGCGGGCGATTTATCTTGGACATTCGGCGTCTTCATGGAGGAGTAACTGAAATGCATTCAGCACAAGGAATGATCGGTGGCGCGGTAGGGCTGGTTGTCGGCGTTGGTCTTTGCGTTCTATCCGGTGCGGCGCCGGCACCGAGTCCGGTGCTTGCGCCTGTGCCCGTCACCCCCAGGTATACGGTGCTGATGGCAGTGCCAGCATTAATCGTCACTGACAACGTGGCGAACAAGCTTTACGTGTATGAAAACACTCGCGAGAAATCCGTCTTGCGGAGCACTGTCGATCTGACCTTGGTCGGACAACCAGATTTGACCGCTCCCGAGGCGGGCGGCGGGGACAAGTAACGCGGCTAACTGAGCGCGAACGAGTCGGTCAATTTGACTCGCAGTTGCCGGTGGTAAGGTGTTGATCGCGGGTAGATTATTTGGAGCATCAGGCTCCATTGGCTACTGCCATTTTCAGAGGAGGCCTTAATGAAATTCATGATCCTCGTCAAATCGAACCCGAGTCTTGAGAAAAGCATTGATGCAATGAGCGATTCGGAGATGCAGGAATCGATGGCTGCGATGGGGGCGTTTAACGAAGAGCTGAAAAAGGCCGGTGTGATGAAGGACTGCGACGGATTGCGTCCGAGTCGCGATGGCAAGCGAGTTCGTTTTGACGGTGAATCACGCAGCGTTGTCGACGGACCATTTGAGGGAGACTTGGTCGCGGGCTATTGGATTTGGGAACTGCCCAGCATCGAAGACGCTGTGGCCTGGGTCAGGCGTTGCCCGAATCCGATGCCCGCGCCCTCGGAGATCGAGATTCGGCCCTTCTGGACGTTCGATGCCGACGATTGATTTGTGGCAGATTTTACTGTGGACGACGAAGTGTCGATCACAGTTACCTCCGGTGCGAGATGACCAACGTGTATGACATGCGAGGCAACGTTGTCGCAGGGATCGTTGTGGTGATGGCCGGGGCCGGGTTGCTGCGGTGCGTCAAGCCACCTACGGTCAAGACGACGCGTCGCTTCTGGATTCCTGTCGTGGCGTTGATCTCGGGGCCCGTCGTGACCTTTGGGTACTGCCTGCTGGATGCTTACTCCTTTTCACCAGGCAGCTATACTCAACCTGGTGATTTCGCGGCGTCAGCGGTTCCGGTGACGATTGTAGGAATTGCTGCTGGCGTGTTTGGAGCCGCAGTTCTGTGGCTGGCGGATCGCTAAGCGAGTCCGTGGGCAGGTTATTATTCTCATTTGGCGGAGCAGGCAAAGCGGTGAAGACTCACGTGCTGGTTCTTGTCCCCTACGAAGTGCCGGGATCGGATCTGGGCGACGCGCTCATGAGTCGACTCGAACAACACCGCCGAGTTGAATCCGACGAATCACCACGACTCAGCCGATTCGACTATCTGGTGGGCGCGTTTGGAAAAACGTTGAACGACCCCATCGCCGAGGGACGATTGCCTGAGCAGGAACGAAGTGCATGGTCCGGAAACGTCTGTGACAAGTCTCGTGTTCCTCTCGACTTTGTGCCCGGCGCGTTGGTCACGCTAGGCGGGGCTTGGCACGACCTGAGTGATTTCGGCTGGCGTATGGTTGACGGGGCAAGTGCTGCCAACCAAAACTCACTGGCCCGATGGAGTGCTCACTATAGAGCTTTGCTGGCTGCCGCACCTGAATGCTGGGGGCTTGAAGTATGGGCGCACTCATAGCATGAAACGAGAATAACCTATGCCTAGAATGCCCAAGTGGAAGGCCCCGAAGAATATCGCGAATGCACTCGAAGAGGGCGACGGGTATTGGGAGGATGAGCGCTGGTCGCCAGTTCTTTTGACGGTGATGTCTGGAACCGAGCTTGAAGGGAGAGCGATCCCGGTCGCTTGGCAGATGGAGTTTGATCCGTCG
>DASYEA010001271.1:0-1624 GCA_036499265.1 Schlesneria sp.
GCCTTCAGTTCCCCATTCGGTTTTCCAAATTCCACCTCGATTCACAAAAGCACGAGATGGAAACAAGTTGGCGTGTGTATTTTTCAGTTCACTACCCTGCCGCTCCGCACGGACATCAGACTGATCGACCGGCTTGTCTTCAGGTTTCGCGAGCGCTGTTAATGGCGGCACAACTCTCTTCAGTTTGCCACCATCATCAATCACAACGTCTCCACGAATCAGTTTGACAGTCAGCTGGCGATTCTCCCCATTCTTCAGTGTAAGTTCCGAGACTGGCGACTCAACCGTGAAGCCATCAATCAGCACTTCAAATGTATGCTTGACAGTAGGGGAGACGCGAATTGCTTTGCCGTCGTTATCGACCGTGATGGCCTTGCCATCAAATCGAACAGTCAAACTCGGATCTTCGATATCAATCTGAACCAGACCGTGAGGGGTTGGGAAAAAGAGAATGACACCAAGTAGAAGAGAAATCGCTCCTGCGCCGCCTAATGCGAGCCATTTCGCAATTGAACCGCCACCCCACCATGCCAGAACCCGTGCCAGGGGAGTGCTGGCCGATTTGCGACCAATTCTAGCGGACGTCGCTGCGTGCTTCGTCGAAATCGCCCCCATTGGCAAGTCGGGCAGGTCAAGGACACGAAAATCGGAGATCGCCCCCTGCGATTCAATTGTTTGTCCACTTTGCACGTCATTTGATGTACGGGCGAGATTGAGGCGGAGCGCTTTCAACGCGACAATGACATCAGCGAGCTGTTGATAGCGTGCCTCTCTGGTCTTCGCGATCATCTTGTGACAGATCGCCGCCAGGTCTGGCGGCAAATCGGGTCGAATGCTCAGCGGCGAGGCAGCGTCCAATATCGACTTCTGCCCCAGAATCTGCATCGTCGAGCCTTCGAAGGGCCATTTGCCGGTGAGGAGTTCGAAGAGGATGACTCCCAATGAGTAGATGTCGCTACGCTGATCGATGTCGTTCGTGTTGCCACTCGCCTGTTCTGGTGACATATAGGCCGGTGAGCCCAGAATCGTCCCTGCCTGCGTAACGGATGCATTGCTCGAGATGTTCGAGAACTTCGCGAGCCCAAAGTCCATAATCACCGGGGTCCCACGCCGGTTCATCATGATATTTTCCGGCTTCAAATCACGGTGGATAATCGCCAATCGGTGGGCGTCCGATAATCCTTCCGCAAGTTGCAGAACTAACGAGACTGCTTCCTCGATCGATTTGGCCTGCTTTTCTAACTGTGCCTTCAGTGTTTCGCCCTCGATGTACTGCATCGCGATAAAGCACTGGCCCTCGACTTCCCCTGCGTCGAAGACTTTACAGAGGCTGGGATGATCAAGCTGCGCGGCCGCTTTAGCTTCCGTCGTCAAACGGGCGAGCAGTCGCTTCGACCCCGACGCGGACACCTTCGGAATCTTCAACGCGATCAGTCGATCGAGTTGCATGTCTCGGGCTAGATAAACGGCCCCCATGCCGCCGCGCCCTAGCAACTTCTCAACTTGATACCTGCCGAACCTTGCAGGCAAGTTTGCCAGAGATCCCGAGATGGCGGGTACTGAATCCGTAGGCCGCTTTGTTTCGATACTTTCCGCCTTCGGCCGCTGATTGTCCGTCGTTTTT
>DASYEA010001272.1:0-4283 GCA_036499265.1 Schlesneria sp.
CAGCCCATGCCCCAAGTGCAGAATCAGACCCGAATCGATGGCGAACCGGCCCGCTTGCTCCAGTTTTTCGAGTTCACGTTGTTGGTCAGGCCCGATCGGGGCATCTGCATACGCACCAGTATGGAGTTCGACGGCCGCGACATTGAGCGCGCGTGAGACTTCGATCTGACGTTCGTCCGGATCGATGAACAAGCTCACTTCAATTCCAGCCAGATGAAGTCGTTCGACACAAGCTTTGACGCGATCGATGTTTCCGACAACATCGAGCCCACCCTCGGTAGTGACTTCTTCTCGGCGTTCGGGAACCAGTGTGGCCTGATGCGGTCGCAAGGCACAGGCTATTTCGGTGATCGATGGCTCCGCCGCCATCTCCAGATTCAATTTCACCTGAACGGTTTCGCGAAGAACTCGAACATCGCGGTCTTGAATGTGCCGTCGATCTTCGCGGAGATGAACGGTGATGACATCGGCACCGCCCAGTTCGGCGAGAGCCGCGGCCCAAACGGGATCAGGCTCAATTGTCTTTCGAGCCTGCCGAATCGTCGCCACGTGATCGATGTTCACACCCAAGGTCGCCATTGCGATTTCTCTCTACTAGACCGCTAAAATCGGAGATTGCCATTTCAAGCCCACCGCATCGCGGCAGGAATACGGGGCACGCTGCAGACCGTGATTTTCATCATAACGAATTCCGGTTAGCGAACCGCCACTCCATCGGCATTCGGATCGCGGAGCGACAGGCCTATTTTTACGGAGTGCGTTCCCTCGATTCAAATGAAATCGAGACGGGCGCAACTCATTTTGGGATCAGCGGCAATCGCTGATAAGTCCGATTATTCAAGCGATCGACCCGAAACGAGTGGAGCCGCGACAGACAATTGGCCGAGTAACTTGACGCATCATTTGACGGTGTTAAAATCGGGCCGTGTTCACCAGACTTTCGCATTCAGAATCGCTTCGTCGGACGACTTGGCGGCTCGAAATTCTGGGGTGGTAGCTCAATTGGTTAGAGTACCGGACTGTCGATCCGGTGGTTGCGGGTTCGAGCCCCGTCCGCCTCGCTTTTGGTGAACACGCTACAATCTGACACGCCGAGTGGGTTCACCCCTCGGCGTGTTGTCGTTTCTGGAGGCTGAGGCGAGACGCCTCCATGCGTGCGAAGGAAGTAGTATGACCCCCACCGACGATGACTACATCAAAGAATTAATCCGACGAGCGCTCGTGCCGCTCCTGAATCGCATCGCCGAACTGGAACGGCAAGTAAATCCAGGCAAGGCCGCCATGAAGCCGAAACAGCAGGAACCGCTGCCGAAGAAGAAAAAGAAACTGCCGGGTGCTGTGATCAACGGTCGCGAAGCCGCGAAACGACGCGCGGAAGAAGACGAAGCACGCGGCAAGCGCCCGTGAAGAGTCGAGAATTTGGGTAGCACTATTGGCACCCGAATTCAGCTTACTTGAATCGATAGCGCGCCAGAGATTTGTCGCCGGCCTTTCGCAATAGCCCTTGCTCGACGGCCTGCTTGAGATCTCGGCTGGCGGTAGCTGTTGACAGGCCCTGAAGAAGGGAAAGGTAGTCTTTGCGAGAGAACGATTGTGCGCCGAAATGTTGCTGGGCTGTTGTCAGTCGATCTGCTGCCGTGACAGTGGCAGGAGCGAGTTGATTGAGCGTTGTGGCCAGAGCGTCTCGTGTGACGGTCAGTGAGAACTCGATGAAGCGTGTTGAGTTGCCGGCGCGGTCACATTCGCCGAGCATATCATAGTACTCAACCTGACGTTCTCGGATCACTGATTCGATCGGCACGTACTCGAAGACGGAGTGGTAGCGACTTAGGACCAGGGTGTGCCACAGGCGACCGATTCGCCCATTGCCATCTTCAAAAGGGTGTATGAATTCCAATTCGTAGTGCATTACGGCGGCTTTAACGATCGGATGCGTCTGTTTGTCGCCGTTCAGAAACAGCAGTACATCCTGCACGAGAAAGGGGACTCGGTCAGCAGGTGGGGCGACGTGAATGACTTGCTCCCCTTGAACAATCCCAACGGCTCCGCGACGCCACTTACCGGCACTGTCCACCAACCCGCCCATGAGGATGCCATGGGCTTTCAACAGATCATTTCGTCGTTCGGGTCGCCAAGCGGCAAGGTGCTGATAAGCATGAAGGGCATTTTCGACTTCCAGTATTTCTCGTCGCGGCCCAACTACACGTTTCCCTTCAATCAGGGCCGTGATCTGGTCTTCAGTGAGCGTATTTCCTTCGATCGCGACACTCCCCTGCACGGTTCGTACTCTCAAGGATCGACGCAACTGCGGGGCAGGGCGGGGGTGATGCAGACCTTCATACCGTCCCAACAATCGCTCGATGTCGGAGAGCAGTTGAATTGATAGTGGGGTGACTTCGAACGGAGGCCACATGGCTTGATAGTATCATTTGATACTATCAAAGCAAGAGTGCCGGACTGTCGATCCGGTACCCTGAGGTCGCCCATGGGCCTCACAAGGTTTCGAGTAGATCTTTCACTTTTTGCTCGATCAGGTCGCGGACTTCGCGATATTGTGCTGGGGGCATCTCCTTTGGGTCGGGGATCTGCCATTCCTCGCGTCGTTCGGCGATGACCAGGGGACATTCATCTCCGCAACCCATCGTCACGGCGACGGTCAGTTTGCGCCCGTTGAATTCGTCAAGTGACTTTGATGCGTGCTTCGTCAGGTCGTAGCCCAACTCGCGCATGAACTCGATCGCTCGCGGATTGACTCGGCCGGAGGGACGCGAGCCCGCACTTGCGGCAATCACGTCTGGCCGGCCGTGGATATGGGCGAACGCTTCCGCCATCTGACTGCGGTTCGAGTTTTCAATGCAAACGAACAGGACACTTTTCTCGGCCGACATGTGATCCCTTAGGGGAGAAAATCAACGACTAGCAGCAGCCGGTTGGCCCACATCCGACGACCGGCAGCAGATTCAGCCCTACTCCACAGCGATCAGGTGCCAGACAACCGGTATGTATGGCTTCCAGTTTCAAAGTGATTGTTGTGGAAACGACATCTGCTTCACTGACTTTAAACCGCGAAATCGTGTCAGTTTCGTATTCGATTTCCATCGGTAGGTCGTCTGATTTCAGTAGCGCCGACGCCGCAGCGAAGATGCCTGCGAGTTTGTCTGCCTGGAGACGATGCTCGACATCATCCGCGACCCAGACTTGCAGGACGCAGGCGGCTTCGGACCGGAGCGTGCCGCCGCAATCAATGAAGTCCTTCTGAACTCGCGCCACTTCTGTGATGTGAAAGTGAGCGGGAACCGCAGTTCCTTCAGGCAACCGGAATTGGATGGCCGAGTTCGGGCTATCCGAAAGTATTTTCAGGAAGGCATTCAGATTCATCAGAGCGCACTTTCAATAATCAGGTCACATTTCCGTGGGGAACGACAGCAAGCAGGACCATGAACTAAAGAGCAAACCGCCACACCGGCCAGGGCACCAGCGACCGGTGCAGTCAAGTAGACCCACAGATACTCAAAACATCCCGTCACTACGGCTGGAGCCATTGATCGAGCCGGATTCATAGACGCCCCTGTGATCGGCCCCGCGAACAGTGCTTCCAATGCCACGACTGATCCAACCACGAGCCCTATCAGCCCTCTTTGCTCTTTCGAACCTTCGGACATGCTGAGGACGACGAACATCAAAATCATCGTCAGAAGGAACTCGAGTGAGAATGCTTGGATCGTGCTTCCAGCAGGAATCGTGGCCCCCAGCGTTGGATGACCGGGAAACATCATGCAGAGGACCACGCTGCCGAGGAACGCACCGAAGAACTGGCTGGCACCGTAAGCAACGACCATTCGCCCCTCCATCCGCCGCGCCGCGAAGAGACCAATCGTCACGGCGGGATTGAGATGAGCCCCCGATACACCCCCTAATGCAAAGATCATCGCCATCACGATCATTCCGAACGTGAGTGAGATTCCGACGTGCGTCACGGTACCGCCGCTGACATCGTTAATGACGATGGCACCGGTTCCTGCGAAGACGAGTGCGAATGTGCCAAACAACTCTGCAGATAGCTTTCGAAATTCGCTGCGCATCATGAGCAGTTGGCCCTTGCTCGCGACTGACTGCGGTCGTTCACTTCTTCCATCAAACAGATCCCCTGGTCCAGCAACGAACGGACACAGAGATCGACCAGCCGGTAATGAATGCTGGTTCCTTCTCGTCGCGAGGTCAGGATCCCGAGGTCAGACAGTCGCTGAAGCTGGTTCGACACGGCCTGCGGCTTCATCCCCACC
>DASYEA010001273.1:0-2838 GCA_036499265.1 Schlesneria sp.
AATTCGCGCTGCCCAGGAAGCCGGAGCGTCGTTGATTGTTCCGTGCGACACCAACGGCGGAACGATGCCCGAAGGAATCGTGGCGGCGTTGAAAGAAGCCCAGCGAGCGCTGCACATTCCGGTCGGAATTCATTGCCACAACGACTGCGAACTGGCCGTGGCGAACTCACTTGCCGCAGTCGATACTGGCGCCGTACAGGTACAGGGGACGATTAACGGGATTGGTGAACGCTGTGGAAACGTCGACCTGATCAGCATCGCGGCGAATTTGAGTTTGAAGAAGGGGCATGACGTTCTGGCACCTGGTGGTGTTCAGCGCTTGACGGAGCTGTCACGCTACGTCTACGAAATCGCCAACATGAACTTTCGCAACGGTCAGCCCTACGTTGGTGCGAGCGCGTTTGCTCATAAGGGCGGTATGCATGTCCACGCTGTGAATCGGATTGCTCACAGCTATGAGCACATCAATCCTGAAGCGGTCGGCAACGTTCGGCGTGTTCTCGTGAGTGAGTTGTCGGGCCGGTCGAACATCGTGGCGAAGACGACAAAGTACAACATCGAGAATGATAATGCTTTGATGACCAAAATCCTGGAACGCGTTCAAGACATGGAGAATGCCGGCTATCAGTTCGAAGCCGCTGAGGCCTCGTTCGACATGCTGGTGAAGAAAGTGACCGGGAACTACGAGCCCTGGTTCGAGCGGTTGCACTACCGCGTTGACGTCGAGACCGACGCTTCCGGTCTGCCGACGACCGAAACGATCCTGAAACTGAAGATCAAGGATCGCGCAGAACCAGAGCTCGTGGCCGCCGAAGGGGACGGACCCGTGAACGCACTGGACAGGGCGTTGCGCAAGGCGCTCTGCACGGCCTATCCGTCGCTCGATTCGATGCATCTTGTCGATTATAAGGTCCGTGTGATCAATTCCAGCGAAGCCACCGCCGCCCGAGTCCGCGTGATCATCGAAAGTCGGGATCAGGAAGATGTGTGGAGTACTGTCGGAGTCAGTGAAAACGTCATCGAAGCCAGTTGGCTGGCGCTAGTCGATAGTGTGGATTACAAGCTCTATAAGGATGCTGGGAAACTGGCGTAGTCCACGTCACGCACTGACGGATGTGAGCGGCACGGCGCTAGCCGCCGGTGCATGGACCTGTGATCGGCGTACGAGAATGTAGTCGGTTCTCCGATCCACCATGATTGTCGCTCATGAGGAACCGTCGGCTAGCGCGACAACTTAGAAATGACACGTCACTGTAATTTGTACATATTGACGAGTCCC
Source organism: Schlesneria sp. (assembly GCA_036499265.1). GTDB lineage: Bacteria > Planctomycetota > Planctomycetia > Planctomycetales > Planctomycetaceae > Schlesneria. The sequence goes on from DASYEA010001273.1 coordinate 1,280, forward strand.
TCCTGCGCGGTAACCTTGCGATTGGCGGTCGATTTGCAGCTCCGGTCCGCGTTTTTGATCAGTTCGAACACAGAATTCGCTGCTGATCGACGATTATACCCAGCCGGAGTCGGACATCGTTGTCATCCGTGGTCGCGGAGTCGACTACAGTCCGAACCTGCCGAATAGCAACGCCGTCTTGCTACTGGCGGAAGTTGCGGACAGTTCGCTCGAATTCGACCGTGGCAAAAAGCTGGAGCAATACGCGCGAGCAGGAATTTCGACTTACTGGATTGTGAACCTGCGGGACAATCAGGTTGAAGTTTACACGAGACCCAATCGAGAATCGGCGGGATACTCACAATGCCAAATCCTGAAGCGTGACGAAACGGTCGAGATTTCTATCGATGGGCGAGTGCTGGAAACAGTTTCTGTCCAAAGCATTTTGGATGGAACGATTTGATTCATCATCCAAGCCGCGATTTTGCAGGAAGGTGAGATCGCGTCGCGCCATAAGTGCGATTGCCTGTAAGCTGAGACCGATTTCCGCTATTGTCCAGCATAAGAAATTCCACAGGAATTCTTGACCCTTAAAACATCATCGCCATCACAACACGAAAATATGCTCGCTAAACAGTACGAACCGAAAGACATTCAAGCCCATTGGCTCGCTGACTGGAATGAGAAAGGCCTGTTTAACGCCGATCCCAATCCGGCCAAGAAGTCCCACACGATCATGATCCCGTTGCCGAACGTGACGGGTGCGTTGCACATGGGACATGCGTTGAATGGGACTCTGCAGGACTTGCTGACACGCTGGCGGCGAATGCAGGGTTTTGAAGCACTGTGGATGCCCGGAACAGACCATGCTGGCATCGCAACTCAAGCTGTTGTCGAGCGCCGGATGCTCGAAGAAGAGGGACTGACCCGGCATTCGATTGGCCGCGAAGCCCTCGTCGAACGCATCTGGACCTGGAAAAATACCTTCGAAACGCGCATTCTCGGTCAGTTGAAGCAACTCGGGGCGAGTTGCGACTGGCGGCGGACGCGGTTCACTCTGGATGAAGTTTGTTCTAAGGCCGTCCGCAAAACATTCTTCAAACTGTTTAAGGACGGGCTGATTTATCGTGGCAAGCGGTTGGTCAACTGGGACACCTATTTACAGACGGCCGTTGCCGATGATGAAGTCACTCCCGAGACGATCAAGGGGCACTTCTGGACGTTCACCTACCCTGTCGTGGGGACCGACCAGACCATCGCCTTCTCCACGACGCGGCCTGAGACAATGCTCGGTGATACGGCCGTGGCCGTGCATCCCCACGACGGCCGGTATCAGCATCTGATCGGCAAGTTGGTTCGAATACCCGTCAGTGGGCGTGAGATTCCGATTATTGCAGACGGCATTCTGGTGGATAAGGAACTCGGGACCGGCGTTGTCAAGGTCACTCCGGCCCACGATCCGAACGATTATTCGTGCGGTTTACGCAATAAACTGCCCATGATCAACATCCTGAATCAGGATGGGACTCTGAATGACAATGGAGGCAAATATGCAGGCCTCGACAGGTATGCGGCGCGCA
>DASYEA010001274.1:0-2848 GCA_036499265.1 Schlesneria sp.
CGGTTGGCAGGCTTTGCACGACACTCAGCAGGACGATGCCGAAGCCAAAAAAGACGCTCAAGACAATCCCCAGGGCCGCGTCTTCCTTGATCAATCGTGTGCGCTGAATCAGTCCCGCACAAAACAGGCCGCTGGCCGAACCAATCGCAGCCCCGACCAACAACCAGACAGGTGATTTACCTGTTCCCGGCGAGAGCGCCTCGAGAATGAGATAAGCCAGCCCGATCCCGGGCAATGCCGCGTGACTGGCCACGTCACTGACGAGCGACTTCTTGCGAAGTAGCATGAACGCGCCGACGATTCCGCCACACGCACCAAACAGCATCGTCCCGCACAACACGACTCGCGTGTTGTAGTCTTGCAGCGTGAGGACTCGAAAGATGTCGCTATTGAGCATGGTCAACGGGCAAGCAGAAGGCAGGATTCGATTCAGGCAAACGCAAACACTTGTCTATCAGGCTTATTTGTGACTCATCCGGTATCCCACTTGATCGAGCAAAGCGAGCTTGCCGCCGTAGGTTCGGCGCAGGTTCTCGGTCGTAAAAACCTGTTCCACAGGGCCACTGGCAATGAGTCGCATATTAAGCAGCAGGACTTCGTCGAAGTACTCAGCGACCGTTTGCAGATCGTGATGCACGACGAGCGCCGTTTTGCCGGCGGCTCGCAATTCTCGCAACAGATCGACAATCGCTCGTTCGGTCGCAGCGTCGACCCCCGCGAATGGTTCGTCCATCAGATACAGATCGGCGTCCTGAACCAAGGCTCGGGCCAGGAAGACTCGTTGCTGTTGCCCGCCAGAGAGTTGGCTGATCTGTCGCGTGGCGAACTCTGCCAGCCCGACGCGCTCCAATGCCGCCAAAGCCTGCAATCTGTACTTCTTGGTCACCGGGCGAAACCAACCGATCTTCCGATACAGACCCATGGCCACGACGCCCAGCGCGTCAATCGGAAAGTCCCAATCGACACTCGTTCGCTGAGGCACATAGCCGATACGACCAGCCTGCTCGCGGTAAGGCTTGCCAAAAAATACGACATCACCGGATGCTGCGGGAATCAGTTGCAGCACGGCTTTGATGAGAGTGCTCTTGCCGGCACCATTCGGCCCGACAATGGCGATTAGCTTACCCGACGGAGCCGAATAATCGATGTCCCACAAGACCGGGCGACGCTGATAGGCAACAGTCATGTCATGGATGGACAGTGGCGATGACTCCAGGTGGTTGCTCATTTGGCCGCGCCACCTTTGATCGCCGTGGCGAGTTTGCCGTTCATCCCTTTTTCAGGAACGCTGCCACCCAACGATGCGGCAATCACCGTGGCGTTGTGATCAATCATGCCGATGTAAGTCCCTTCGTAGGTTCCTTCAGCTCCCATGGCGTCGGAGTACAATTCGCCCCCAATGCCAACCACCACATCGCGCGACTTGGTCCCTTCCATGACCGCCTGGATGTTCTTCGCATTCACGCTGGATTCGATGAAGATCGCTGGTAGCTTGCGCTCGACCAGGAAGTCCACCAGCCGATTGACATCGAGCACACCGGCTTCCGATTCGGTCGTCACGCCTTGCACCGATTTCACGCCGATCTTGTACGCTCGCGAGAAGTATTCGAAGGCATCGTGAGCTGTGACCAGAACCCGTTGCTTCTCGGGAATCGATTTGATCGACTCGCGAACGTAATCATCCAGCTTGGTCAACTCGTCTCGATACGCCTTCGCGTTGGCGCTGTATTCGTCGGCGTTGGGCGGATCAAACTTGGCGAGCGACTTTGCGACGTGATCAACGCACTGGCTCCAGGCCGCAACGTCCATCCAGACATGGGGGTCGTAGTGGCCCGCGAAGTCAGGCGGAGATCGTAAGTATTCCTTATCGAGCGACTCGGTCACGGCGTAGACGGGTTTGCCGGAACGTTGCAACTGCGTGAACGTTTCGACCATTCGGCCTTCCAGAGTCAGCCCCGAAAAGAAGACGACGTCGGCATCTTGAAGCTGTTTAATGTGACTGCGTGTTGGCTTAAACAGGTGAGGGTCGACGCCCGATTCAATCAGGGCCGTGACGGTGGCTCGCGAACCGGCGACATGCCTCACGATGTCGGTCACCATCCCCGTCGTAGTGACGATCTTGGTCAATTTCGGTGCCGATGCTGACGAGCCAGACGACTCTGTTGACGGGGCCGCGGGGCCACAGCCTGATACGAATTGAGCAGCAATGGCGCAGACAATCAGCCAGAAAGAAAGTCGGTTCCGAGATCTCATTTGGTATTCAATCGGCGGGTTTCGGGCGAGCGTGTTGATCGAAAACAAAGTTTTGAGTACTCAAAATAATACTATCGGTCGTTGATTTCGTCAATGTTGAGCGGGATTCTTCAAGACGCTCCGATATCATCGCAAAACCGTCTGGCAGGGGCATCTTCCACTAAACTCGATGAGCCGCGTGATGCAACAAAATGAATTCGGCCAGCCTATTGGATCCCCACTTCCGGGGTGGACACCGCGGCCGGTTCCCAGCCGCGAACCGATGCAGGGCCGCTATTGTCGGCTGGAAGCGCTAGACCCTGATCAGCATGCGGCGTCGCTCTTTGCGTTGCACGCCGATGACGTTCCGTCATGGACATATATGCCCTACGGACCATTCGCGGACTTGGCCGCTTACGTGGCATGGATGAAGTCCAGTTGCCTGGGAGACGATCCACTCTTCTATGCCGTTGTCGATGTGGCTCATCAACAGCCGGTCGGCGTGGCCAGTTACCTGCGAATCACCCCCGCCAAGGGAGTGATCGAAGTCGGGCATCTGCATTTTACCTCGCTTCTGCGGCAAACTCCGGCCGCGACCGAGGCCATGTTTTTGATG
>DASYEA010001275.1:0-4646 GCA_036499265.1 Schlesneria sp.
CGCGCTGCGCGTCGCGAAGGAGTTGATTCTTTTCTTGAAGCGTCCCGGTGGCCAGTCGCAATTTAGCATGCAACTCGCGGCCCAAGTATCTGAGGGCGGGCCTGTCAAAGATATCCACGAATGGATTCTCGCAAACCTTTCAGGCGAATTGTCGGTTGAAGCATTAGCCGGCCATCTCGGGATGAGCGTCCGTAATTTTGCTCGACTGTTTAAACGAGAGACTGGAGTTACACCTGGTGATTACGTGGAGTCTGCGCGGGTGGATGCAGCTCGACGGATGTTGGAGGAGAGTGACAATCCGTTGAAAAAGATCGCCAGCATGTGCGGTTTCACTGATCAGAGCGCACTGCGTCGGGCGTTCGCCCGGCAGTTCAATGTTACCCCAAATGAATACAGGCAGCGATTCCATCCAGCAGAGCCGATAGGGTCAGCGGGGCGATCGTCCACGGCTGGTCGTAAGGGCAGGTCGACTGAAGAGCTATACGAGAGAACCTGAGGCGATCGGAAACAGACGGACAATGTTGATGTGGAATGAAACGCGATTAGCTGAACAGCTTGGAGTTCGGTATCCGATTATTCAGGGGCCTTTCGGCGGAGGCGCTTCGTCTGTCCAACTGACAACGACAGTGTCGAATGCCGGTGGCCTGGGATCATATGGCGCCGAAAGCGTTCAACCTGAGAAGATCGGCAGATTAGTAGCGGAGATCCGGTCGAAGACCGAAAAGCCATTCGCGGTCAATTTGTGGGTTCCAATGAGTGAGCCCACAGGCATCGATCGAGATGCGCTCGTAAAGGGAGAGGCTGCCTTCGATAAATACTTCAAGGAGTGTGCAATCGAACTACCTCCACTGCCAGAACAGATCATTCCCAAGTATGAGGATCAAGTTCGAGCTCTCCTAGACGCTGCACCGCCGGTTTTCAGCTTCGTCTATGGAGCACCTGAGCCAGAAATTATAAAGGAGTGTCGCAGAAGGGCGATATTCACAGTAGGTACCGCGACCACTGTTCAGGAAGGTGTATTCCTTGAAGAGGCGGGCGTGGACTGCATTGTGGCTACGGGAATCGAGGCAGGAGGCCATAGGCCATCGTTTTTGAGATCCGCTGAAATTTCTCTAACGGGCATGGTCTCGTTGGTTCCCCAGCTGGTCGATCACGTAAGGGTGCCAGTCATTGCGGCCGGGGGTATTGCAGATGGCCGCGGTATTCGCGCGGCAATAGCTTTGGGAGCTGAGGGCGTTCAGATTGGCACGGCGTTTTTGGCGTGTGATGAATCGGCAGCGAGTCCCGAGCATAGAAGGGAACTGTTTGGTCCGAGCCGAAGCGATACGATCCTCACTAGAGCGTTCACCGGGCGTTTAGCGAGAACCATACGGAATCGTTTGACGGACGAACTGGCCAAGCGGGAAGACGAACTGGCTCCTTACCCGATGCAGGTATGGCTGGCGGGCTTGCTAAAAGTGTCAGCGCTACAGCGAAGCGATTCTAGTCTGATTTCTCTATGGGCCGGTCAGTCGGCTTCATTGGTCCGCCATCGGAAAGCAAATGACCTTATGGAAGAGCTTGTACGCGGGGCAGTTAGGTAGCGACGCGATTCAGATTAAACATAGAGAGCTAAGTCATTGCGCGTTTTGTTCGTCGGAGATGTTGTGGGGGATTCAGGTGTCTCTGCGGTGTCAGAGATGTTGCCGAAATTGATATCATCATGGCAATTGGACCTCGTCGTTGTAAACGGAGAGAATGCGGCGCCAAGTGGCTTCGGAATTACTGAAGCGGCCTATCGAGCGATCGTCGACGCCGGCGCGGATGCCATTACACTGGGCAACCATTCTTGGAATCGAAAAGAAGCGTTGACCTTTATTAAGCACGCTCCACGACTGGTTCGACCGATCAACTACCTATCAAGCGCACCGGGTGAAGGCAGACTTATCGTAGAGATGAGGAATGGTTCGCGAGCCTTGATCATCAATGCGCTCGGTCGCCTCTTTATGGAGCCAACTGAAGATCCCTTCGGTCGTGTCGATCAAGAGATATCTACTTATCGCTTGGTCGAAGACGTCGATGCGACCATCGTCGATTTTCATTGCGAGGCGACGGGCGAAAAGCAGGCGATGGGTCACTTCTGTGACGGGCGCGTGAGCCTTGTTGTCGGTACTCACACTCACACGCCAAGTGCGGATCATCGAGTACTTATTGGCGGAACAGCGTACATCACTGACGTCGGAATGACCGGAGACTACGATTCCGTCGTCGGGATGAAAAAGCAGGAGCCGCTGGGTCGGTTCACAACAGGGATTCCGTCCGGCAGATTTGAGCCGGCCGACGGTGCGGTCACCCTGAGTGCAATTGCTGTCGAGGTTGATGATAGTTCGGGCCTCGCATTGAGCATAGAGCCTGTTCGTATTGGCGGCTCATTGACGCGTGCGATTCCGACATTCTGGCCTGCCTTGTCTCTCACGGGGTACTGAGAGCCGACGGGACAGCCGATGTAGGCGCCATCATTCATACTTGGGCGCATTTAGTCGCTGAATTGTCCGTTTGTGCCGCAAGCGCGGTGTTGCAACGGCGTTTTCACCACGCAAAATGTAGCCTGACGGAAATGGCGGGCGAGCGCGGATTGCTGATGGTCGTTCAAGATCTCATGACCACAGCCGCGTTACGTTGGAGAATGGCTCCCCATATCCAAAGTGTTACGCACCAGTGCAATGCCTATGAACTGCCGTATCTGGCAGCAAACTGGAGTGTAAAGTTTTGGCGAAGACGGACGTAGAGACAGCCATGTATCAGGACCCGTTATCGATGGCGGCGCTGCTTAAGCGGAATCGGAATGCGTTTACGCTGGCAATCGTGGTGGAAGCGGTAGGATCGACATCGGCGCGCACTGGAGCCAAGGCGATCTTTGATCGCGAGGGGACGCTATTGGGCGGGTGGATTGGAGGTGGCTGCGCGGAATCGACGGTGGCGCATGCCGCGATTGAATGCATGGAAAATGGATGCCCACAGATCGTTGAAGTTGATCTGAATGACGAAGTGCTCGGGGCGGGAATGCCCTGCGGAGGGAGCATGAAGGTATATGTTGAACCGGTTCTTCCTCGGCCGACGATCTGGATTCTCGGTCACGGGAGACTTGCCGAATGCGTAAGTCAGATAGGGTCATTGATGGGTTTTGAAGTCGTCGTAGATGATCCCGGCGCAACACCCACGCAATTTCCGTCCGCCGATCGCGTCATTTCAGATGACGATAATTATCAGCAATTGGATCCACTTGAACAAGACTTCGTGGTAATTGCGACACAACACAGGGGCGATCATCAATCGCTGCGGCGGGTACTCGGTACAGAAGTGAAATACATAGCTCTCGTGGCTAGTCATAAGAGGACTAGCCTGGTTCTGGACTATCTCCAGGATGCGGGTTTCGATAACAGTGCCATCAGTCGTATTCGTGCGCCATGCGGGCTTCAGCTTGGGGCACGGACGCCAGAAGAGATAGCATTGTCAGTCGTTAGTGAGATCGTCCTCGTGCGGCGGAGCCGGAAAGCGCCGATGGAAATGTCGAATAGCCCGCGTGAATACGGAATCGAACCCGTATCGTTATCGATCGCTGCGGCTGGTTAAATCCAATATTTGCAGTACCGACGTTCAGCCGCTCGTGATGACCCGGCCGGATAGCAGTTCGCGGCGCGGTGTTAATGGGCGTGCGCGGTTGGCTGCTAGTGAAAGCGATCTGTCCGATTTTCACCCCTGAAATTAATCTCTGCCAACGCACACTGGCTTATACATTTAACACAGATGTTGCGCGGCTTTCCTTGTGAATACAATGAGCTCAAGTGGGCTCTGGCCGCGGGCAATCGAGTCGCGGCAGACGTTCGGTCAGATGCACTACAGCAGCCCCAGACCAGTGAGTATCCCTCGGTGCGATTTTGGGATTCGCCGCCAGCACCAAACGCGGTCGATAGCATTCGTAAGCGCACTGGTGGACGCGGGCAGAACCCGCGATCCCTTGGTGGGGCGGTGCGTTGTCAACGCTCGAAAACCAGAAAGGGAAAATCGATGGCGACCGATGACTTGAACGAGATAAGGGGAGCCGTGGGCGTATATCTCGCCGGCATTCACGAGGGCGATGCTGAAAAGGTGGCCTCGGTGTTATCGCCAGCGACGAGGATAGCCCGTGAGAGGGACGGGGTCGTGAAATCCCTTGGTCGTGCGGAGTGGTTTGCGGAGGTCACTTACGAGCCATCTGCGAAGGACCGGGGACTTACGCAGAATACCGAAATCCTGATGATTGATCAGTGTTCAGACGCGGCCGCATTCGTGATGCTTCGGTCTGAGAGGCCACCACGATATGTCACGGACTATCTCTCGTTCGAGAAAATCGATGGACGATGGCGAGTGTTTGAGCGGATCGCTACGGAATTTCGGGTCTAAAAACCCCGGAGGCTTCCCAACGGAATAGCGCGTGGCCCGAAGCTACTGGCCAGCAGTCTGGAATCAACAAACTCTGAGATAAGATTGATGAATCGTACGACAAGGCAGCCCGCCAATACGCTCTTCGAGCAGACTTCGTTCCTGGACGGAGGGAATGCTGCATACATCGAGCAACTGCAGGCAAAGTATCAAGAGGACCCCAACTCGGTGGACGCCGAGTGGAA
>DASYEA010001276.1:0-2784 GCA_036499265.1 Schlesneria sp.
AGCAGATCAAGCCGTTCGTGGTTGATACGACGGCATGGCTGCATCGTTCGATCAAGTCGGGATCAAACATTCTGTTTGAAGGTGCTCAGGGGAGCTTGCTGGACGTTGATCATGGGACATTCCCTTACGTCACCAGTTCGAACAGTTCTTCGGCGGGAATTCACAGCGGCAGCGGTGTGCCGGAACGCGTGATCAACCGGATGATCGGTGTGGTGAAGGCCTATACCACTCGAGTGGGTGGCGGCCCATTCCCTACCGAACTGGACAATGAAATTGGTCAGCACATCCGCGACGTTGGTCATGAGTACGGAACCGTGACTGGTCGGCCTCGACGTTGCGGCTGGCTCGACGGCGTCGCTACGGCCTATGGGGCTCGCATCTGCGGCGTCGATGAGATTGCCGTGATGTTGCTCGACGTGCTCGCTCAACTGGACGAAGTCAATATCTGCGAGGCGTATGAGATTCGCGGAGAGCGGACGACGGACTTCCCGTCGCATGTCGAGGACCTGCAGGTTGCAAAGCCAGTGTATCGCAAGATCCCTGGTTGGAAGCAGGACATCACAGGGGCTCGGAAGCTGAGTGATCTGCCGGCTGGTGCTCGACGGTACGTCGATTCGATCAGCGAACTAATGGGCTTGCCGGTCAAGTTTATCAGTATCGGCCCGGATCGCGAGCAGACGATTCTGCTGTAGTAGCGATGAGGCGACCAGAGGTACTAAAGGGCGGATTCAGAATCCGCCCTTTTTCTTTTTCAGTTAACGCCGTCCACGTCCTGCTGTTGCTGGCTTTGCTGATGTCTGAGGGGGCCACTGCGGGCGACCAGTTGCTGACGCAGGCTCTTTTCGGGCAGGATCGCTGAGGGACCTGGCTGCGGCTTAGCAGCAAGCGGCCGACTGACCATGGCGTGGTCGGTCCAGTTGGGTGGCATCCGGTCGACGGGCTCGACTTTGACGCTGACCGAGATGGTTTCTTCTCCCATCCCTTTCCAGCAACCTCGGTTGGGTGCAATGTCTGAGAAGTCGCGTCCTACGGCGATAACCACATGATGAGCGTCGACGAAGTGACCGCGTGTGGGGTCGATGTCGACCCAACCCAATTCGGGGCCGCCCCAGATCTGGCACCAGGCATGAGTGGCCAACTCGCCAGGTTGGCTGATATATCCGCTGACATACCGAGCGGGAACTCGCATTCCACGGCAGGCACCGACGAAGAGATGAGCCAAGTCCTGACAGACACCGCTGCCCAAGGCCAGCGCCTCGCTGAGTTTTGTCTGAGCGTTCGTGACTTCCTTCTCGTACTTCAAACGTCCCGTCACAGCACGCATCAAGGTTTGAATTCCGGATGCAAACGACCGATGTTCTCGCGGCAATGTCGCGACAAACTCGTCTAGTTCGGGGCATTCATCGACGTAGGGGCTGGGGCGAATAAATTCCAGGATGTCGATGTCTGAGCAATCGGGTTCGATCGGACTAGGCCACTGCAGTTCGGCTAGTTGCAGACCGGCAAATCGCCGGTGAGTGCGGACGAAGCTGATGGCGCGGATTTCGACCCGTGTGTGCGGCGCATTGACGTTGAACAGGTCAACGCGATTGCCGAAGCCGTCGCAATAGCTGGTCGTGGGAACTTGAGGCGTGACCCGCAAGCGATACCCCGAGACAGTTTGATCATCGTTGGACGGAGGGCTCATCCGAACTTCAATCACTGCGTCGGTGACCGGTTCGGTGTATGAGAGAGTCGTTTCGTGTTCGACGCGAATGAGCATGATAGGCCTTGAGCGACGGGGGTTTCATTCTACCGCGATGGCGATTCTTGAAACGGAAATTAGGTGATCATGTCAAAAAATAGGCCCGTTGCATTTCTTCAACGATTTTGGCACAGGCGTCCTGAACGCCACTGAGGAAATTCGGCAGTCCTCGAGCAAACACTTCGTGGATGTCGGCATAACGTAGCTCGCTTTCGAGGCGTCCCAATCGGCGTTCGGCTTCGGTCCCAGACCGTTGCCCTGCTCCGCCAGTGATGCCTCGCAGCGATTCCAGGCATCGTCCGACGCAGAATCGCATCGATCGCGGAAAGTCGAGATCAAGAACGAGGTATTGGACGATGCTCTCGGCATCTAATCGTTCGTGATAGCGCTTCAGATACGCTTCGTAAGCGGAACAGCTTCGCAGCAGACCGGTCCAGTAGACCAGACGCAGTGAGTGTTCGGCTGTCTTTTCACCTTCGCCGGCGGCGCTGAACCAGACGTTCAGTACGCGGCTGATCATGTCGATCCGTTCGATGAATCGTCCAACCTCCAGGAAGTAGAAGGCTTCGTTTCGAGGCATCGTACTATCGACAAGGGCATGGAACAGAATGCACGAACGTTTGACGCGGTCATAGAAGCGATAAGGGCTCGCTTCGAATTGTTTGCGAGACTTGGATCTGGTGAGGGCCAGATACAGTTGATTTAGTTGGCTCCACGATTCGGGGCTGAGCGTGTCTTGGGTCGCACGAGCGTTCTCGCGTGCTCGTGAGATCATGCTTAGGAGCGAGTGTGAACGAGTCGAGTCGAACGTCAGATTGGTCAGCATCCCTTCGCTTTCGCGCGGATCCCACGTCAGTTCGAATCGGTCTTGGCCCGCGAGGACGTTCAAGACTTGATCGCGAGGGCCTTTCACATCGGAATCGCCGCCGTGCAGGCCGACGGCATCAAGTTCGAGGTGGAAGGCATCGTTTAAGACGCGCGCCAGGTTTTCAGCCCGTTCGACATAACGGCTGATCCAGAACAGGTTCTCGGCAACGCGG
>DASYEA010001277.1:0-3838 GCA_036499265.1 Schlesneria sp.
CCTCTGCCACTTCAAGAACGGATCGCTCGGGCTGTTCGAATCCACTCGATACGCTCGCGGTCACAAAGCGCTATACACGTTCGAAATCAACGGCGAAAATGGGTCGATCAAGTGGGATCTGCACGATCTGCATCGCCTGCAGTGGTTCGATTACAAAGACGAAGGGCCGCTGCGAGGCTGGCGCTCAATTCACGTCACCGACAGCGATCATCCGTACATGAGTCACTGGTGGGTGCCCGGATTGCAAATCGGTTACGAGCATAGCTTTGTGCATCACGTCGCCGACTTCCTGGAAGGGGTCGAAAAGGGAACACCAGTCTGTCCAACCTTCCGCGATTCCCTGGAAACCCAGAAGATCTGCGACGCCGTCCTGAAGAGCGGTAAGTCGGGCGCCTGGGCCGAAATCGAATAGCTTTTTCGTCTGATTTTGCTATACTTCTTGTGATAGCTAAAGAGCACGGGCGATCCGCCAAATCGCCCGTGTTCGTTTTTTGCCTGTTCAAAATCGCCGGATTGAATACGCGCCGTTGCCGGCGGTCGTGATGAGGAATTCAAAATGGAACATCAGCCAATTTCCCGCGAAGGCTATGACAAACTCCGAGAAGAAATTCGTCATATGGAGGATGTCGAAATGCCCAAGATCTCTCAGGCGATTGCCGACGCGCGCGCCGAAGGTGATCTGCGCGAGAATGCTGAGTATCACGCCCAGCGCGAAGCGCAAGGGATGACGCAGGCCAAGATCAACCAGCTCAAGACGAAGTTGGCCAACTGCTACATCGTCGATAAGTCGACTCTGCCTAAGGGGGTTGTCACGTTCGGGTCAAGAGTCACGGTGAAGGACCTGAGCGATGGTGCCATCGAGCACTACGAATTCGTGGGGCCGGGTGAGGAAGATTACAGCGGCGATGTCATGAAAATCTTGACAACTAGCCCGCTGGCGACCGGAATGATGAACAAAAAGGTCGGTGACAGTGTCGAAGTCACTGTTCCACGAGGGATTCTGCGATACGAGATCACAGCGATTGACGGCGACTGATGCGTTGGCCGTTCATGTTCCGTTTAACCGCGCGGGCATCGCCCCGCGCGTGATTCACGCCACGAGAATCTGACGACGCACGGGGCGATGCCCGCGCGGTTAAACGAAGAAACCCGCCAATGTCGTCCTGGACGGCCTACGCTCAACAACTCGCCACTCAAGCTCGCGATGCGTCGCGAAAGTTGGCGACAATTACCGGTGCTCAGAAGATCGATTGGCTGCATCGCACGGCCGATGCCCTGATCGCTCGATCAAGTGAGATTCTTGCTGAAAACGAGCGAGATCTGGCAAAGGCGCCCGAATATGGGCTGACAAGTGCCGAAATCGACCGCCTGCGACTGACCACGTTCCGTTTGCAGAGCATGGCCGGTGCGCTGCATGAAGTGTCACTCCTGCCAGATCCGATCGGTGAAACGATCGAATCCACGGTTCGTCCGAACGGGCTGCGAGTCAGTCGAGTTCGAGTGCCGCTGGGCGTCGTGTTCTTCATCTTCGAATCTCGTCCCAACGTCACAATCGATGCGGCCTCGCTCTGTGTGAAGAGCGGCAACGCGGTCATCCTGCGTGGTGGCAAAGAGGCGCTGCACAGCAATCTGGCGCTGCATCGAATCATTCGCGATTCACTCCAACAATCCGGCTTGCCCGAGCACGCGGTGCAGTTGGTCGACACGACCGAACGTGATGTTGTCGGTGAGTTGCTCAAACTGGGGGACAAGATCGATGTCACGATTCCACGCGGCGGCAAATCCCTGATCCAGCGTGTCGCCAGCGAAGCAACGATGCCGGTGATCAAGCATTTTGACGGCATCTGTCACGTCTACGTCGACCAGTCGGCCGACTTCGACATGGCCCTCGAAATCCTGCAGAACAGCAAGTGTCAGCGGCCGGGCGTCTGCAATGCCGCCGAGTGTCTGCTGGTCCATTCCGCGATCGCCGATCAGTTCCTGCCGAAGGCCGCAGTGATGCTCAAGGGGGCCGGAGTGGCCGTCCGCGGATGTGAGCGGACGCAGCATTTGATCCCTTGGGCGAAAGTGGCCACCGAAGACGATTACCGAACGGAATATCTCGATCTGATCCTGTCGTGCCGTGTCGTTGATAAGATTGACGATGCAATCGAGCACATCGATCGGTATGGTTCTCATCATACGGAAACGATCATTACAAACGATTTGTCGTCGGCCGATCGGTTCCTGTTGGAAGTTGATTCCGCAGGAGTAATGGTCAACGCCAGCACGCGGTTTAATGATGGAGGCGAACTCGGGTTAGGTGCCGAGATCGGAATCAGCACCGATAAGTTTCATGCACGCGGACCCTGCGGCTTACGTGAATTGACGAGTTACAAGTGGATCGTTCGAGGCAGCGGGCAAATCCGGAAGTAGTCGATCTGTTTGCGAGATCTTCATAGCCAACCCACACGGAAGGATCAGGGATGGGCGAGATTCTCAGTCGAGCTGAAGTCGATGCAATCCTATCGTCGATCGAACCTTCGCGATCGACCGCCCGATCGTCGGCGAGCATGGAATCTGTCGATATCACCGCGTGGGGGCGGCATGACATCACTCGCCCGGCTGTACTCCAGGGCCGGGCTCTCAAGATCGCTCAAGCTCTGCACGAAGGGATCTGCCAGCGCTGGGTGAGTGGGCTTAAAGGCTTATTGCCGTCGAATGTCGAGGTTCGTTCGGTCGGTGCGTGCCAATCAACCGTGGCCGAATTTCTCGCTTCGTTACAGTCGCCACACGTCACGTGTCAGGTCAGTCACACTTCGTCGGCAGCCGAATCACTGCTGATCTGGAGCGATCAACTCGTTCAACTTCTGATCGCGAGATTGCTCGGGGGAACGGTCGACGAGGCAGGGGAGTCTCGCGTTCACTTGATGACGAATATCGAACTCCGCTTGCTGGGTCGATTGAACGAAGCCGTCCTGCGCGAACTGTCGGCGTTGCTAAATGACAAGTTGACCGTTTCCGCGGTGATGCAACAGGTCTCTATGGTCCCCGCCAGCATCGCGGCGTTCTCCTGTATCTGGTTCAGCTTCGAGCTGACCGCATCAGCAGCCACAGGCCTTATTCATCTCGGGATCCCGGCGGCAAGTGTTGGTTTGAATCGATCTGCTGATGAATCCGGCGAACCTGGATTGACCGCTGACACAGTACCAAGCGGCATTCAGCAGGTGACCGTTCAAGTCGCAGCCAGCCTCGCCTCGTTGAAGGTCAAAGCTAGTGACCTCGCGGCACTTCAGGTCGGCGACATTGTCATGACGGATCAAGCCCCGAATCATGGCATCTCACTGCAGTTGGGAGATCAAGTCGTCTGCCAAGCGACGATTGGAACTCATCTGGGGCGAAAAGCGTTGCGATTGATCGAACCCCCGAATCGATAAGGGTGCGGTTACTTGGATCACTGGTACGAGGTGAGGTTTCGCGACTTCCATATCGGTCACTCTTCACTCGGCGGTTCTTCCAACATCTCGCCGAGGGCGGGCCGATTTTTTTGAAGTGGTTTCAGTAGAGCTTTGACCTGTTCGAATGGCTGCCTGATTTCACTGTGTACTTCTCCACTTGGGCCATAGAGTCGAGCGTCGTGGCAACCGAAGCAGATGAGTACGTAGTAGGTGTCTTTTCCGTCGTCAAATTTGAGGCACCAGTCCGGGTGCAACCCGCCGCAACCTTTCGCTCCGGGGCTTCGCTCAAACGTTTTCCGCCTGCGACAAAGGGCAATCAGCTTTGCCGTGTCCGTTGGCGGGGCTGTAACTGTTGCTGAGTAAAATGGATACCCCTGAACTTCTACGGTTTTCTTTTCCTT
>DASYEA010001278.1:0-1974 GCA_036499265.1 Schlesneria sp.
CCGCGTGCTGACGCAGCGCGGCTCACTTGGGAACGACGTGATTGACAGGCGCGTGGGCTTACTCAAACAGGGATCGCAGTGGGACGCGTGTCAGCTTGCCGTTGCCGAACTGCAGTTGCAGTTTGGCGAGGCGTTCTTCGATCGGGCCGATGCTCCAGCATTCGTCCGAGGGGAGGTCTTCGACCGCTTCCACGTCCCCTTCATCGTTCAAGGGGCAGATGTCGCGGTATTCGACAAACTCGCCGTTGGCATCTTCGTCGAGCCAGCGGAGCGGCAGTCCTTGGGTGCGACAGACGTAGGGACGCTGCTCGTAGATGCGGCAGGCTCCGTCTTGATCCAGAAACGCGCAGGCTCCTGGGGGATGCGGTTCGGCCGTCTGCAACAACCCCGCGTGAGACTGCCGGATGTTGGCGGCTTCGACTTCGAATACGGTCAGTTCATCGACACAGCACATGCAACAACCGCGGCGGCAGACGAGTCGTTCGCTGTGAATCTGCTCCAGCCCGTGAGCCTGCTGATCCACGTCTTGGTAGAGAGAATTCAAGATCAACAACAGGTCGTTGGTTGCGGCCACGGGAGTCCTCAAAAGAGTAAATCAGCCGCAATCTTATCCGGTCGGGCGTCTGACAGAAAGATGTCGAGTGGTCGTCATCCAGGTGGATTGGATCTTCTCGCGGTATTTCCCAGCTTCCTATTACGAGAGATGTGCCACTGGATTGGCCGCGGCGGACAACCCAGTGCCGATGCCGTCAGACCATGACGGTCGTGACGACACCTGACTCTGGCTAAGACCGACAGGTTATTATCCGGGCCTCTCAATGTGAAAGGCCATAAGCAGAGTCGCGTCTGCCATTCAGAGCGGTAATAGCAATCGCACTGGGTTGTCCGCAGCGGCCAATCCAGTGGCACGGCTTTGGGAAATGCTGATTGCGATGCCTTGTCGATCCGTCTACTCTATCCGGTATCTGACATCGTGACACCGAGACAATCCCGCTCCTCAAGCTCATCATCCGGAGGTACTTCCATGCTCGGACCGTTTTCGACAATGAACGCGTCTCGTGTGTTGATCGCGATTGTCGCATTTGCAGCACTGATGAGTGATGTTCTTGCCGATCCGGCCCCTCCGTTCCCGACCGATCCCAATTCGTGGCTGAATGCTGGGCCCCTGTCGGTGAGCGCTTTGAAGGGGAAGGGAATTGTCCTGTACTACTTCGAAGAGGACAGCCAAGGCATTCGCAAAAACTGGCCCGAGTTGCTGGACGCAGCCAAGAAGTATGACGACCAACCCGTCATCTTCATCGCGGTCAATTCCGGCAGTCCAAAGCAGAAGCTTCAGGGCTACCTCTCGCAAGTCAAAGTTCCCTGGCCCATCATGGTGGATACGAACCGGGATTTCGAGAAAGCCAGCGGCATCTTCCAGCCGATCAGTGAAACAATAACGTCTCAATTTCGCTACATCACACCCGATGGCGAGATACACACCGCAGTGAAAGATGACCTGGACGAAATTGCCGAGTTGGCTGCGGAAGGAGCGGCCTGGAAGGTCGAACCTTCAACGATCCCCGACGCTCTGAAGGCAACCTGGATCGCAGTCGAAATCGGCAACTACAAAGGTCTGGCCGCGAGCCTGAAAAAGTTCTCGACTTCGTCGAAGGGCGATGTGAAAGAAGCCGCCGGAAAACTGATGGAAGTCATCCAAAAGGAAATCGACGATCAGTTGGCCAAGGTGAAAGAAGCTCAAGAAGGAGAGAACACCTTCCACGCGTATGAACTGATTGAAGACGTGACGACGCGGTTTAACGGGTTCGAACTTCCCAAGGACGTGGCGACCCAGAAGAAGGAACTGGCCAAAGATGCAAAAGTGAAAGCCGGTTTGGCCGCGACCAAAAGCCTGGAAACCGCTCGCAAG
Source organism: Schlesneria sp. (assembly GCA_036499265.1). Classification (GTDB taxonomy): domain Bacteria; phylum Planctomycetota; class Planctomycetia; order Planctomycetales; family Planctomycetaceae; genus Schlesneria. Next base: position 1,910 of record DASYEA010001278.1, read on the forward strand.
CAACTGGCAGGGAGTAACGCGAACGCCAAAACGAAATCCAAAGCCGCGTTGGAAAAGATCGTGGC
>DASYEA010001279.1:0-5009 GCA_036499265.1 Schlesneria sp.
AAAGAGGGAACGGCACACGGAGAGTGCCTATTACTCTGATCAACGAAATTTAAACGGTTGGTCAGTTCTGACAAGAACCGATTTGACAGCTGCGGAACTCGACCTATCTTTCGGGTGTTCAAAGCAAATCGCAAACGCAACGCACGCAACGCACGACAGTGACCGCGAGCGAGTGCGACACAATCTGATGCAAATACCGTACAGCACTCGACTCCGCAAGGATTCGAGGGTTCGAGCGCGGCAAGGAGGAGCTGGGAGCTTCGAGGGGACCTTGCCGCGCTTTTTCTTTTTCTGACGAGCGTTCTTCCGGGTAATTCCGACGCGAACGCACGCTGCCAAATCCACTGGTCACGGCCGACCGGATGGCATCACTGGACGCCAAAGCCAATTTTCGTTTCACCGCGCGAGCACCGCCCCGCGTGTGGTGGAAAGAACGGTGAAAATCTCCGATCGGCTGGTGAGTTGTTCCTATCGTTGCCCGCGCTCTCGCGCGGGGCGGTGCCCACGCGGTTAAACGAGTGAGATTTCGCAAGTCGCCGTGGCACTGCGTTGGACATTTCTATCGCTCCAACCGGACTTATCGGTCTGATCGATCCCGACCCGCTGCGAGTTCTCAAGTGGGAGCTCAATATGAACACCTGACATCGTTCTATGACCAACATTTTAAGTGGTTTGCTTCGAAGAACGGCTCTGCAGTCAAAAACGACTGAGATCTGGTTGTTCTCTGGCCACTTGGAAGTGTCCAGAATCGAAGCCCGAATAGATGCTCGAAACCCCATCATGCTGACATTCACACGTAACAGACTCGCGCCGCTTGGCCTGTCCATCGATCGGACGTCGGCCAGTCTGGTGCAATTGACCGGATCGAAGGAAGCAGTGGATCTGCGCACGGCGGTGCAATGTCCCCTTCCCGATCTGAGTTCCGCCGCACCCGATGCCGCTGATGGGGTGATTGGGGATGCGTTGCGAACATTCGTCAACGATCATCGGTTGCGTGGGCGTTCGGTGGTCTCCTGCCTGTCCGCGGACGAATTGTTGATTGAGACGATCCGGCTGCCTCAACTTCCCAAGGAAGAGACCGCCAATGCGATCTTACAGGAAGCATCCGAGCGACTGTCGCTGCCTGCTGACGATATTGAGGTCCGCCATCTGTTTGCTGGCGAGATCCGTCAGGAGAGCGCGGCCAAACGGGAAGTGATCATGTTTGCCTGTCCACGCCAACTGATCCATCGTCGTCTGAAGGTGCTGGAGAATGCCGGGCTGATTCCTGTGGGGATTGATGTCGAACCTTGTGCGTTCCTGCGAAGTTTGCTGCGGACGCATCGCACTCCTGACACCGTGCGGACGGCCTATCTTTATTGTGGCGAGAATGCTTCGACAGTGATGTTCGCCGAAGGTCGACGCATCCTGTTTCTGAAATCGATCGCGATGGGGGGCCGGCAATTCGACAACGCGGTTTCGCAGACACTGGGCATCGATCGGACGATCGGCAGCCAGATGCGATCGGAAGTCTTTGGGGCGCGGCAACTGGACGGGGAGAATGAAGTTCACCGTTCGATCATCGATTCGCTCCGGCCTTGTTTCGAAGCAATTATCGATGAGATCGAACTGTGTCTACGCTACTTGAAGGTGACATTCCGCGGGCGCGTTCTGGACGGGTTGGTGATGTCGGGAAGCGAATCGGCACCCTGGTTGGCCGAGTACTTTGGTGAACGTGTGGGGCTGACATGTCGCAACGTTTCGCCGCTGGATGGCGTGACGGGGATGGCTTCTGCGGATTCGATTCAGCAACGGAGCGGACGCTGGGCGACTCCATTTGGATTGGCTTTGAAGCGATTGAACTGATTTGGGCTTGGTGGCGGAAGATGGTGTGTTCCGAGGACTGCACACACCCTACATGAAGACGTTGTTCGCAATACCATGCAAGACATTGATTTCCTACCTGCCGATTATGTTTGCGTTCAAACCACGCGGAAGAACGATACGTGGTTGCGTGGATTGTTTGTGGCGGTGCTGGGATTGATGGCGTTGGGTTGGTTCGAACAGCAACGCTCGCTGCGCGAGTTAGTTGCACGTCGTGATCGGGCTCACACTCAGCTTGCGGCCATGTTGTCACAAGTCGACCAGGGCGATCAACTGCGCGATCAGCTCCGGCAGGGGGAAAATCAGGCGCGGTTGCTACAGGGACTGCGACATCAACCATCGCCGACGCGATGGTTGACGGCGGTCGTCGGTGCCTTACCGGATCAGATCCTGCTGACTGAAACGCACGCCGTCATTGATGACGGCGCGGCAACAGAAACGGATTCGAGCGACGAGGAGAACTTGAGCCCACTTCATCGGGATCTGCAGCGACTTGTGAAACAAACGCCTCGCCGCGCGCTGATGATTTCCTTGCATGGTACGGCGGCTAACGATCTTCACGTCGCGGAATTTCTGCGACAGCTTCAACAGACTCGGTTATTTGAACATGTCAAACTGCTGTTCACCGATCACCAACCTGGCAACGAGCAAATGCCGCGGTCGTTTGCAATTCGATTGCGGACCAGGTCGCTACTGAGTGCTCAAAGGACCAATCAACCCGTTGCCTCCGGTGTTCGCGGAGATCTTCGGAAATAGTGCATTTTTACTGCGTTCGAATAGGTATTGGCCTGGTTGTTTGCGGATAAGACCCAATTCTCTTGGCGAGATTGGCTACGGGATGAGATGATGAAACTCCTCGCTCGACACGACACGTTGATTGCAATCATCGGAACAGCGGTTCTGACGGGGGTCTACTATCTCGGGGTCATTTGTCCCGGGCATCGTGCTGCGCGCGATATCAAAGCCGAACTGGCGCTGACGCACGCCAGGATGGGTGAGCTGCCCGCAATGATGTTAGAACAAACGCGGTTGCAGTCGGAGTTGGACACCCAGCGCGAGAAGCTGGCCCAAGTCGAGCTATTCCTACCTGATGAGTCACATGAGTCGCAGGTTCTGCAAGAGGTTGCCGGTCTGGCTCATCAGTCGGGATTGGTAGTCACTCGACTGGAACCACTACCGACCGCCAAATTCGCGTCCTACTCAACGCATCCATTTCAGTTGAATTGTCGAGGCGAGTTTCGAGAGATCGCGAGTTTCTTAAATGGACTGGAGACACGTCAGCGACTCGTGACTTTTGGAAGCGTTGCCTTGGTGCGCAATGACGCCGATCGGTCACAACGGCTGGTCCAAGCCACTGTTAACTTTAGCGTTTATTCGCGGCAGTTAAATTCTACCGAAGTTGCCGAAAATACCATCAGCCGTCCTGCCGTTGTATCCGATAACTGATTAAGCCGTTGAGTTTTCTGAGGGCGCGGACTTTGTGGGCCGGGCTCGTAACAGGCCGTTTCTGCCGATCCGCGGTGATTCGATGAGTCCATCCATGATCGATTTGTGGCACCGGTGGCAACGTGAGGTGAAAGCAGACAGGCCGAAGGCTGTTTTGCTGGTCGCCCTGGTGTTGTTGGGTTGTTGCTTTTGGATTCCGATGCTCGCGCGAGCGGTGACGCCGAAGCGAGCCGCCGCGGCAACGTCCGAAGCTGCCGCTACGGCAAATGCTTCGGCGGACACTTCTGAACAGAAAAAAGCATCTCCCCTCGGCTCTGACCAGTTTTGGTCAAACTTGGCGAATTCGCTCGAGAATGATCCTCTATATCAGGCTGCGGAAGTCAACGGATTGGAGCGAAATCCATTTGAAGCGAACGATGCCTGGGAACCTTTGCCGGTGTTGTTCGCCGAAGAGGCCAGTCCGAAGTCCGAAGAGGTTCTTCCCCTCATCGAAGAGCCGACTCCAACGGTGGAGATGAGTCTGAAAGAAGAATTGAAAGTTGCGGTCGTGGTGGCGCGGGAAACGAGGCTGTTGCAGTTGACCAGCACGATGATCAGTCGGTCGCGACGAGCAGCGATGATTAACGGTCAATTTGTATCGGTTGGTCGCGAGATCCAATCAAATGGTCAAAGCTATCTGCTGACACAGGTGGAGTCACATCGAGTCTTGCTGACGACAGGCGACGAGACGATTGAGCTGAAGATCGCTCGATCACGATTGAAGGATGTTCTGGATCCTCGCAGCAGCGATGATTCGCGAGAATAACATGGCTTGGCTGATCGAACCTCGATCTGCCGACTGCCGGTCACGGATGACCTATGAACCGACATGCTCCCTTATTTCGCGTCGCCTTTCTATCGCTGTTGCTGGCGATCTCACTGCCGCTATTGGTGTTCGTGGCCGCGCAAGTCCGTCAGCGCCAGTTAAAGTCAAAGGCCAATCCGCGCTGGGCGCGTTTCAATGCGGTGAACGGTTCGAAGGTCACCGAGACTCCGTCAACAGATGGCGATGTTGCTGCGACGAAACCGCTGGACAGTCGCCCAGAGGACTCGCATCGCCTTCCGGTACGGATTGCGAGCCGATCCAATGGGATGACGGGCTCGGCCACTGGCAATGCTCAAACCGGTCCGCCTTTGTCGGCAAATCCTCCGTTTAACATCGATCTTCCCACGGCATCGATCCCGAGAAATCCGCCGCAGGTTCGCTCATCGATTCCGAATCAGTTGTCACCACGACAAACCGCCGAAATTCCTGCTGCGCCGAGTGTCGGAAATGCGCTGGTTCCCGTCCCCGGCGACGATCCGTTTTACGGAGCGACCGAGTCGCCACCTGCCGCCCCAAAAATCAGTGCGAAGCCGAAAATCGAATTTCGGGCTGTCGAAGAATCGCAGGCGAACGACGCTGCGTCGCGGCGGATTGAGGAACAACTGGCAGGATTGCATCGTCGTCTCGATCAGTTGGCGCAAGCTCAATCTGATAAGCAGGTCACGGATCTGGAACGTACGTTGGCGATGCTGAAGAAGGCCGAAGACTCGCGGCTGGCGCAGCTCAGTTTGCCAGAACAGTTGCCGCCCCCTGCTCCACCGCTTCCAAGCGAGTCGCGTCGCCCCACGCCTGTACCTGCGGAAGGTGCCGACGTGTCAGTTCCAAGAGGCAATAA
>DASYEA010001280.1:0-3772 GCA_036499265.1 Schlesneria sp.
AAGCGGGAGCCTGCTGAACCGGTGATGGCGGCAGCGGAACGATCGCCACTTGCTCGGGCTGATGAAAAAGGTTTACAGCCAGCAACAGACCGGCCGCTGTCGCGATTGTGCCCACTAGATACCATGGCCAGACAAGCTTCACCTTTGAAGAGATCAGCGAAGTCTCAGCGCGATGGCTTAACTCGTCCTGCAGACACGTTTCCAGATCAACGAACTGGACATATCGCGATCGCAGCGAAGGATCTTCTTTCAATCGCTGCTGGAGCGCTACAAATTCCGCATCGGTCATTTCGCCTTCGAGCAACTGACGGAACAGCTGGTCTTGCTCACGACGATCAATGTCATTGCCCACGGTTCTACTCCTCGATGCTCATCGCCGCCACTCGGCGAGAGACGCAGTCGGCAAGGCGTTCGCGAATTCGGTCTAGACGACGATACAGCGACTTGGCAGTCGCCCCCAACTCCTGTGCCAACACGGCGATAGCCTCTCGACTGCAGTACCGTCGGCGCAGCAGTTCAACATCCGCGGCAACAATTTGGCCCAGGCACAGTAGCAGTGCCTCCCGCCGATGCTCGAGGAGGTCTTCCATGGAATCGCGAGTTTCGGCCACCAGTTGCAGGATATCTTCCCGAAACACCAGGCGTTCACGCGCGTGGTCGCGTCGATATTTCAAAACTTCGAAGTAAGCAAAACGCGATGCCCAGGGATAGAAATCTCGCGCAGTGTCGTACTCGCCGAAATTCTCCCACAACGCCGTCGCCGTCCGTTGCAAAATCTCTTCCGCTTCATCGCGCCGCGGAATGAGAGTCATAATGTACCGAATCAATCGGCGGTCATTTTTGACAATCAGCGATGCGAACAGCCCACCGTCCACGCTGCAACCCCATATCGAGCAATCGTAGATCTACGAATCGATAAACAACTTTCACTTGCTGCGACACAATCCACTTCCGGGAACTCGATCCATCACCGTCCATACTATCTCCTTTGGGATACAAGATTCCCCTATCTTCAACCGGCCCGGATCAAAGAAAGCCAAATTCACAAGCAACTTTGCGATCCATGTCCTTGGCCGGAAGAGATTGCTCTGAAGACGTCGTCAGCAACTCGAAAGACCGACCTCAGATAGCCAGACACCGGATTGTCTAAAACTTTTCCCCGACTTCCTTAAAATCTCGCGGGGAATTTCGATTCGGCCGGAGAAGATATTTGTGCGAATTTGTGCGTACTCACTTCAACCAGCACAAATTCCTGCTCTCCGTTTCTTTCGATTGCTTGGCATTCGCCTTTTTTTCGCTTCTCAAATCCAGTTGCAGCGAGGTCTCACGATGCGCTCTCGTCGATCGGGCTTCACCCTTATTGAACTTTTGGTCGTCATCGCGATTATCGCGGTGCTGATTGCCCTGTTACTGCCGGCCGTGCAACAGGCACGTGAAGCGGCACGCCGTACTCAGTGCAAAAACAATCTGAAGCAGATTGGCTTGGCAATCCACAACTATCACGACGTGACGCAACGCATGCCCCCTGGCTACGTGATGCAATTCACTGGCACCGCAGATAGCGTTCTCGACGGAAACTGGAGCTGGGCGACGTACCTATTGCCGTACATCGATCAGGCCCCCCTCTACACGAAGCTCAATCCCGGTAATAACACGATGACGGCCTGCGTGGGAGACACATCCGTCAACGGGTGCCGAGCCGGGCTGCAGACAACACTCACCGCATTTCGATGTCCATCAGACACTGGCCCCCCATTGAACGACGGCCCTCAGCCTCCCGACGCGCCTGCTCCATCAACGAATGGATATCGGATCCAAGGGGTCCCGACGGCGACATCGAACTACACCGCGAACAATGCCAGTCGCTCGCTCCGTAGCGACACGGGTCCGCTGACCGCTGCTGGAAGTGTGCAATTTGCCAATGGAACTGCCTGGCGCAACAGTGGATGCTCGATGCGTGACATCTCCGACGGACTGAGTAACACGTTACTGGTTGGCGAACGCGCTTATCAGCTTCGTGGCGTCAAGATTTATGCGGCCACGCTTTACGGCATTCGCGGGGCAGATCAAGCCGTCAGCGACGACAACCGCGGTTTGATGATGACCCACAGTTGCGGCCTGTACCTGATCAATAGCACTTTCAGCGCGGCAGTCGGCGATTTCCGACGAAACTACAGCAGTCAGCATGTCGGTGGTGCCCACTTCCTGATGGGTGATGGTGCCGTCCGTTTCATCAGCGAAAACGTCGATCACAACATCGCCACAGCCACGACAGATAGCACCATGGAGCGACTGATGTCCCGAGACGACGGCATGGTCTTGGGCGAGTTCTAAATCACCATGCGCGATTCTGCTCGCAGAATCGGTAATGGCGTCGAAGTCTGCGACTTTGTATTTGGGCGGGCGAGGCTCCTGCCGAGCCGCATGTTGATTGAATCACAATGACATGCGCGGCTCGCCCTCTCAATCACACAGCGAATTCTGCGAGCGGAATCGCGGATGGCTATTTAGGCCGGGCCCCTCAATCAAAGCCATGGATTTTCTGATGATGCAACTCCAGCGACTTCTCCTCGGCATCGTTACAACCGGAATACTGCTTTCGGCCGGGTGTGGTTCTCATTCCGATCAACCCGACTTGGGCGTTGTTCGAGGTACCGTGACAATCGACGGCAAGCCCCTTGAAGGGGCGGTCATCTCCTTCAGCCCGACCGAAGGGGGCCGAGTCTCACAAGACAAGACCGACGCCAAAGGAAACTTCAATCTGATCTACATCGGCAATACCCGCGGGGCAAAGACCGGCAAGCACAGCGTCCGAATCACGACTGCCTACGAAGTTGTCGATCCCGCCACGGGGCAAATGGTCGAACACGAGGAACGCGTCCCCAAGCGATACAACAGTACGAATACAGTTCTGGTTGCAGACATCAAACCGGGCAAAAACACCGTCGATTTCGATTTGCAATCGACGCCGTGACGAAGCCACCGCACAAGCTTGCCTATTTCTTCAGCCGCGCCCGATACTTGTCGTAGAACTTCGTCTGCCGACTTTCCGGAGCGAACGGCTGACCTTGGATCAAGATCCCCTTGATCTGCGTCGTCTCTTGTAATGGCGATCCATCCGTGATAACGGCATTGGCCCACTTACCGGCGGTCAGCGATCCCATCCGATCGGCGACGCCCAGAATTTCGGCCGAGGTTAGTGTCACCCCTCGAAGAGCGACTTGTTCTGGAAGCCCGTAAGCGACTGACATCGCTGCTTCAAATGGAACGTTTCGACTGTTCGAAGCGGTATCCGATCGGAAGCAGAATTTGACTCCCGCTTCCTGCAGGCGACCGGCATTGGCATAGGGAGCATCGAACGGATCATATTCTTCTTGGGGCTTCCGCATCACTGGCCCGACGATCACCGAGACTCCCGCAGCCTTGATCTGATCGGCCACCTTCCAGGCGTCGATGGCACCGCAGAGGACGACCTTCAGTTTCTCCTGTTGAGCAAAATGCAGAACCTCAAGGATCTCCTGCTTCGTCTCCGCTTCGACGTAGACAGCGCGTTCACCTCGTAAATAAGGTCGCAATGCCTCGTAACGTGGATCAACGAGGGTCGGGGTGCCTGGCTGTACCTGCCCATTTTTCGTAGCGTCCGCTTCGGCGGTTCTGGTGGCGTCATACAGGCGGGCCGCAACCAAATGTTGCTTCAAATCTTCGATTGGCTGCTTGCGCTCTTTCCCGGTCGGCCATAAGAGATGCAGTCCCGCCTCCATATTGAAGACCA
>DASYEA010001281.1:0-6004 GCA_036499265.1 Schlesneria sp.
CTTGGCAAAGGCTCTCGACCAGCCGCCGTGCCAGCGGACCATGATCGTTGGCATCCAGTTCAATATGCCGTTTGAGATAATGCACCAACCTGTCGACCTGTACGCCATCTCGCGGCAGCGACTTAACGAGTCGAGTGAACATGTCGGGGATCACGTCTTCTCGACCATAAAAGAATGCCGCAGCCACTTCGTGCGGCAACCCCTGCTGGGCCAATTGCATCGTCGACAGGACAAAGCGGCGAGTACTCGGCAGGATCGCAACACTCGCAAGCGCTTGATCGAGCGGGGTCCCCGCCGAAACGGCTTTCAGGAAGTCGCGAATTGGAAGAGTGTCGGCCCCGACTTCATCCATGGCCTGAAGATACAGTTCGAAGTGACTGGCATAGCCACCGCGCCCGTCTTCGTCGCATTCTTCGCCCAGCACGATCTCATTGATGAATCGACTGACGCGAGCGTCGACCGGAGGCATCCACGGAACTGTGCAGCAGGTCACCAGTTGTTGCAGGCGTTTCAAGAGGGACATGAAATCCCACACGGCAAACACATGCTCTCGCATGAACAATCGCAGGTTGTCCGCCGTCTGCACCGAATCGTACAAAGGATGCTGAAACAATTGCTGACGCAAAGCGGATAGATCGGTGACATCCAAAGTCACCTCAGAAGACTTCATGACATACTTTCTAAGTCGATCCTGAGATTAGGAAGGAGAAGGAATTTGAAATACAGGACACAGAGGTGAGAAGAATCGGAGTTCCGCCCCCCTCTCTCTGCTTGCATTGCTCTGTTCTCTCTGTCTTTCAAATCCCCTCTTCCTTCAACAAATCCCAGACTACCCTTAATCTTCAAAAATCCGGATCTGGATCGCGCCGTCTTTGGTGATGCAACCTCGATACAGACCTTCCGAATTGTAGGCGGCGACAAACTTGCCAGCTCGGTCGAGGACAATCGCTGCCCCTTCGCCGCCAGCATTCTTCAACTGCTTGTTGATAACATCGTCGGAAGCAGAAGCACCCGAAAGGCCCTTGTATTTCATCTGCGACACGATTTCGTGAGAGACCGCATAGCGGATGAAGAATTCACCATGACCGGTGCATGAGATCGCGGCGGCATCATTATCGGCATAAGTACCCGCTCCGATGATTGGCGAATCACCCACGCGACCGGCCATCTTGTTCGTCATGCCACCGGTAGATGTTCCCGCAGCCAGGTTTCCCGCCTCGTCCAGACTGACAGCACCGACTGTCCCGTATTCGGACTTCTTCTTGGGCAGTCCAGGCTGGAATGATTCCGCATCGCTTCGTTTCTTCTTCGCTTCTTCCTCGCGCTTCCAAATCTCTTCGATCGCTTTGCGTCGTGGCCCCGTTGAGAAGTAGGAAGGGTCGACGATTTCCAGACCCTGCTGCTCGGCAAAGCTATCCGCTCCCTTGCCAATCAGTAGCACATGCTGGGACTTTTCCATGACGGCGCGAGCCCCACTGATCGGGTTCTTCACGGTCATGACACCGGCTATCGCGCCAGCCATCTTGGTCTTGCCTTCCATGATACTGGCATCGAGTTCGTTCGTACCGGCGTTCGTAAAAACGGCCCCTTTGCCAGCATTGAAGACGGGCAGATCTTCCATCACACGGATTGCCGCTTCGACGGCATCCAGGCTGGAGCCGCCTACCTTGAGCTTGGCGCGTCCCGCTTCGAGAGCACTCTTCAGGCCCGCTCGGACTTCTTTGTCCAGTTCTGGTGTCATTTCTTTCTTATCGACACCGATACCTCCGTGAATACCCAGCACGACATCGGCGACCACTGGATCTGCCGCTTGATTCATGTTCGTCATCGTGAACAGGACAATGCCTGTCATAAGCGCCCGAAACATTTCTGCCTTCCCGGTCTGAGATCGACTACAACGAGACCGCCACGCTCATAATGGCTTCTTCAGTCCAGTCTGTCGTGGAACGGACTTCTTTCAACTGACCGCGCGACATCACTCCGATACGATCACAAACCGCCAGAAGTTCAGTGAGATACGAACTGACGAACACGACGGCCTTGCCTTGCGCAGCCAGTTCTCCCATCAGGCGATAGATCTCCGATTTGGTGCCGACGTCGATTCCCCGTGTCGGTTCATCAAGCAGCAGCACGTCCGCCTGTTGATGTAGCACTCGCGCGATCGCCACCTTTTGTTGATTGCCCCCAGAAAGTTCGCCGATGGCCTGTTCAGGCGATCCTGCCTTCACTTGCAGCCGCTTCATCCAATGGACGACGGCTTCACGCCGACGACGCAGGTTGAGCCATCCGAATCGCGAATAGGGCTGCAGATAACTGTAGGTTAAGTTGTCGGCGATCGTTCGTGTCTGCGCCAATCCTTCGGTCTTGCGGTCTTCCGAAACCAATCCGAGACCCGCGCGAATACGACTGCGGGTCGTTGCAGCAGGACTCAGCTCAGCAATCTTGATGTGACCGCCTTTGACTGGATCGAGCGCAAACAGACATCGCAACAATTCCGTTCGCCCGGCACCGATTAAACCCGACAGGCCCAGGATCTCACCCCGCCTGATTTCCAATGAAACGTTTCGCGGCGATTTGACTCCGCTGACGTTGTCGATCGCGAGCAGCACTTCACCTGGGGTATGCGGTACGGTGGGAAACAACTCCGAAACCCCGCGACCTACCATCAGCGATACGATTTGCGAATCGGTTGTGCCAGCAAGTTCACCCGCGCCCACCGAGCGGCCGTCGCGCAGGACGGCATAGCAGTCACAGACGCGGCGGATCTCTTCCAGGAAGTGACTGATGTATACGACCCCCAGACCCGCATCGCGCAGTTTGCCGATCACCGAGAACAAGTGTTCCACATCTTGCTTCGTCAACGAACTCGTCGGCTCATCAAAGACGATTACCTTCGAGTCACTTACCAGGGCTCTGGCGATCTCAACAAGTTGCTGAACCGCAATCGAAAGTTCGCCGACCGGAACCTCGGGGCGCAGGTCGGGATGGCCGAGCAACCGAAGTGCTCGCTGAACCTTCTCACGTTGTGCCCGCCGGTCGAGAACTGCGAAGCCAGCCCGTCCCACCGAACGGCATTCCTGACCGAGCATGATGTTGTCTTCGACCGACAAATGAGGTGCCAGGCTCAGTTCCTGGTAGATCATGCTGACACCGGCGAGGCGAGCGTCGTTCGGTCCGCGTGGCGAGTAAGGTTGTCCAGATAGCAGCATCATTCCCGAATCGGGTGAGTGCGCGCCGCTCAGCACCTTCATCAGCGTGCTTTTGCCGGCACCGTTCTCGCCGATCAGCGCTAATACTCGGCCTGCAGGAACAGCAAGCACAACGTCACTGAGCGCCTGTGTGGCGCCGAAGCGCTTGGAGATCCCCGTCATCGAAAGCAGATCAGGCATGATGCATTCAGCATAGACCACGGCACGTTCGCTGACCACATACGACGGCCCGCGAATCTCTCCAAGGATAGCAACATGTCTGCGCATTTGCCCACGTTTCCTCCCGGATCACAAGTGTGATACCTTGCCCACCTCCGTGATTTTCATGGTGCATTTCCGTCTGTCGAACATCTTGCGTTCTGAGGAGCAACAATGACCGAGCCACTTGCCAGCCAGCCGTCTGATTCTTCCAGCGACTTCGCAGTACCTCGACGATCGTTTCTCGCGGCAACCGCAGCCGCAGTCGGTTGGGCATCGAATGCCATAGCGCGCGACTATGGCCCGCATGTTCAACCGGTCCGTTACCCAGATCCTGATATCATCGCCCTGGATCCTCGATTCAAGAAGTATGCCATCGGCAATACCCTGATTCAGCGAGTCTATCACAGCGATCAAATGATGTGGGCGGAAGGCCCTGCCTGGAACGGCGTCGGCAAGTACTTGCTGTGGTCTGATATTCCAAACAACATTCAACTACGTTGGCTCGAAGAAGATGGTCATCACAGCGTGCTTCGCAATCCCGCCGGCCACAGTAATGGCAACACGTTTGATTATCACGGACGGCAGATCTCGTGCGAACACGGCAACCGCCGAGTCGTTCGTTATGAACATGATGGCTCAACGACGGTAATCTGCGATCAATACGGCGGTAAATCGTTGAATGCTCCGAATGACGCCGTCGTGCATCCGAACGGAGACATCTGGTTCACAGACCCGGGCTACGGCAGCCTGGTCAACTTCGAAGGATACAAGGCACCGAATGATTCGAAGCAACCCTATCAGAAGGAAGCGGTTTATCGCGTCGATGGCAAGACATTGAAGGCTGAGAAGGTCACTGACGAGATCTTCAAACCGAATGGCCTGTGCTTCTCACCGGACTACAAGAAGCTCTACATCGCCGACACTGGTTCGTCGCATTACGACGATGCACCGAAGAACATCAAGGTGTGGGATGTCGCCGATGAGAAGAAGTTGACGAATGGTCGCGAGTTCACGTCGATGAAAATGGAAGTGAAAGACGAGAAGGGGAATCGAGAGAAGGTCGGTCTCGCCGATGGCATTCGTTGCGATGTGGATGGCAACATCTGGTCAAGCGCGGGATGGGTCGGTGAAGGCTATGACGGTGTGCATGTGTTTGAACCGAAGGAAGGCGTGCGCATCGGTCAGATCAAACTCCCAGAGATCTGCAGTAACGTTTGCTTCGGTGGCTCCAGGCGCAATCGGCTCTTCATGACAGCCAGTACATCCGTGTATGCGGTCTATGTGGAGACGCGAGGCGCTCACATCACCTGATACCGGCGTCAATGCAATGAGTCATTGCTTGGCGAAGAAGAGATTGCGAAATGCAAATTGCAAATTTTCAATTGAAAGGGGCAAGTGAGAGCTGGAGGGAACGAACATTTCCTCCAACTCGTCAAATAGTGAATCCGGCACGTAACCCACTAGCTGACAAAGAGTTGTCTGTTCGCCGAAATTTGCCTGTGATAGCTCGGAAGAGGGCACAAAGAAAGGAAAGAGGCGGGTGGTAAACCACTCGCCTCTTTCCTTCGTTGTAGCAATCGAGTCAGACCGAGGTCAGACTAGGCTGGCGTCGAAGCGGCCTTCTTGGTGGCCTTCTTGGCGGCCTTCTTGGTGGCCTTCTTCGCTGGGGCCTTCTTGGCGACGGCCTTCTTAGCGACCTTCTTGACGGCCTTCTTCGCTGCTGCTTTCTTCTTTGCCACGTGTAGCTCCTCTTTCCAAGAGATACTTGTGACTGTCATTGCCGTTGGCACACCGGGCTACGCTGATCGGCAGGACAAGTCACCATTCGAATCCATTCGACTTGTCAACCTTGACAAGTCGCGTGTCTGAAACGTTTGTCTCTGTCGAGTGCATCTTTGATTGCGGCAGCAATTCGAAGACGTTGACTTGACAGTTCCAAATGTCCATTCACCAAACTGGGCGTCATCCTACGAATTTCATGAAATACTTCAAGCCAATTCTACATGTTGAAGCTTGAAAAAATCATGTTTTGCAAAAGTTTGCGCGCGTCATCTCACGTAATCGCAGTCAACATCGCACATCGTTTTGCATCATCGATCGCGCTGATTGATGCCCATGATCATGCGATCAACATCATCAAGAACATCATGCGCACGATGCGCATCGTGTTCTCAGAGGGTGTTCCTGATGATGATGTTGAACATGTCATCGAGCATCTCTCTCAGCACTCGAACATAATCGTCACACTGATCATGATTAGCAATAAACGCCTGTTTTCAAGGCATTTCATAGCACCAGGCTTGATGCAGTTGGATCAAGCGGTTGATGCATTTCATTTCGCGCATGACCTGTGATCACTCATCATTGAGCGCGCTCATCAAGCTCTTTCAGTACGCGTTGCATGTACTGCAGACTCTCGCGCGCGATGTACTCAGCGCCTGGTCGATAGTCGAACACTTCGACTGAAATCCATCCGTCATAGCGAGTGTCGCGCAGCGCTTGAAGAATTGGAAGATAATCTGTGCGTCCCATGCCTGGTCCCAACAGATTGTCATCATTCACATGGAAGTGACACGTCTGCGGCGCGTACTGCG
>DASYEA010001282.1:0-1563 GCA_036499265.1 Schlesneria sp.
CGGCAATGGGAGCGACTGCTTCGAGTGGTTCCGGTACTGGAACCGGAACGGGAACGGGGCTCGGTGTCAGTCAACAAAAAATCGATCAGGCCGTGAGTTTGAAGGCGCCTGAGATTCGGGTGAATATGGGAGCCATGTCCGTTCCCGGGATGAACGTCATCAGCAAGGACTTGGGTACGGGCGGAGGAGGGGGGCAGGTCGCCGGCGAAGGAGGTCGCGTCGTCGAAGGCTATGGAGCGGCCTTGGGGCAGATGACTCAGGAACTTGTCCGCTTGATGCGCGAGTCCAAGGTGCACATTGTCTGGCTGTTCGATGAATCAGAAAGCATGACCGACGATCAGAAAGAGATTCGCGAGCGGTTCTATAAGGTTTACGAAGAGCTGGGGTTGGTTCAAAGGACGGACGCGAAGTTCAAAGCCTCAGACGAAATCCTGCTGACATCCATCATGAGCTTCGGCAAGGGGCTCACCGAACAGACTCAAAAACCAACTGCGAATCCCGACGACATCAAGGCAGCGATCGACAGGATCAAGGTCGATGAGTCGGGCTTGGAGAATACCTGTGCGGCTATCACTTCGGCGGTTGGGAAATTTGGCGCTTCCGCGAATCGACAGAAGCGAAAGCTGGTCGTGATCGTCGTCTCGGACGAATCCGGCGACGATGGCGAACACGTGGAAGATGCCATTCAACGCTGCAAATCTGCAGATGCTTCCGTGTATATCCTCGGCCGCTATTCCGTGTTTGGTTATCCATACGCTCGCTTGAAATGGATTGATCCCAAGTTCGGTCTGGACCACTGGCTGGATATCAACCGCGGTCCCGAGACTGCATTCCCCGAATGTCTGCAGTTTGACGGACTGCATGCTCGCTGGGACGTGTTCTCCAGTGGCGTTGGCCCTTACGAGCAGGTGCGAATCGCGAAGCAGACGGGCGGAATCTTCTTTCTGCTGCCTGGGAAAGAAGACAATCTGGCGGGTACTGGATCATTGGAACAGCGCAAGTTCGAGATGCTGGACATGAAAGAGTACCTGCCCGAGATGGTTTCTCGATTGGAGTACGCGAAAGAGCGAGATGCCAGCAAGTTCCGTGATGCACAGTGGCAAGTGATTGCGACTTTGAATCCACACAAAGACAAGCTGCTGGATATGAAGGAGCATCATTACAGTGTGGATTCCACTGAGTTCGCGAAACAGGGGAAGGACACATTCGACAAGGCTGTGCGTGCGATGGGTATGCTGAATCAAGCGGTTCAACTATTGGATTCCGTCAAGAGGTTACGAGATAAAGAACCGTCGGAGCGGTGGCGCGCCAACTATGACCTGATGCACGCTCAATGTCTGGCCTATCGCGTTCGTCTGTTCCAATTGCTGCTGTCATTGGACGCACATCAGAAGAACAAGCCGGTTCCCAAAGATCCCAAAAACAACTTCTGGAACATCCATCGCGTGAAAGAGATGCTCGAGCCAGATAAGGAACAGGTGCGACAGACGAAGGTCGACATGGCGGAGTTGAAGAAGCAGAACGAAGTCGCAATCACCGAATTCAAGGATGTCATCGAACGGC